>NZ_VXKO01000015.1:0-46175 GCF_008711475.1 Francisella sp. SYW-2
GGTGTATTCATATCAGCATAAAATGCTGATATGAAACACAAAAGTAAGATTTTGAGTCAGATTTATCTAAAAAATACTCAATATTAAAACATATGAAAAAGGGCTTTCATTAACTCAACAGCCTTTATTATTTGCGGATAGTTCAAAAGGTAGTGTTTGAGGATTTAAATTGTTTTTTTTGATATTTACAAGAGCTGTAGTTCTAGAACTATGGGGAATATACTTATGGTTTACTAGATCAGATAGGCTAGAGGGGATACCATAAAGTTCTAGATATACAGGACTTGCACATAATATATATCTTGTTGTAGCTATTTTACGAGCAATAATATCTTCTGGAGGAGTCCAGTTAACTCCTAGAATTATATCTGTTTCTTGAGTTTTAAAATTAGGCATTCTCTCTTCAATATTTACTTCAATTTTAACCTTGCTAAATTTCTTGGAGTACTCTTTGATCAGACCTATCAGAACACTCTTGGCAAAAAATGAGGAAGTATTTATTTTTAGGGTGCCTGATGGTTCACTATGAAAAGATCCTGCTAGATCACGAATGTTTTCAATTTCATTTTGTAATGTTTTACAATACTCAAATAAAAGTTTGCCTTCATGCGTCAATGAAAGTTTACGTGTTGTTCTAATTAGCAAGTCAACTTTGAGTTCTTTTTCTAATTGCTTAATAGTGTGACTTACAGCAGCTTTTGTTATACCAAGAGCATCTGCAGTATTTGTAAAGCTTCCATAAGTTACTAATTTATAAAAAATTTCAAAAAAATTAATAGGTATATTTTTTTTATTTTTAATTGTCAAATTTTACTAAACATAAGTTTATTAATAATGATATTGTAAAATATATTTTTTAATTTACTATAGCAATAGTTAAATTTTTTGATAAAAAAGGAATGGCTATGAAAAATTATAAAATCATACTTCTGCTTAGTTATATAAGTATAGCGAGCGCATCAGCTGTGATACTAAATCCGGCTTTACCTCACATCAGTAGTGAATTAAATCTTGCAAATGGGCAAGTAGAGTGGATTGTGAGTATTTTTCTGGTAGGGTATGTTGTTGGACAACTTATATATGGCCCAATTGCCCGTAGGTTTGGTAGTGTAAGTACATTACGAATAGGCTTAGTTATTAATTTGATAGGTATTATAGTTTGTATATTTGGTGGGATTCACTTATCTTTTGAGTTATTGCTTTTAGGTAGATTGATTACGGCTTTAGGATCATCTGTTGGATTGGTTTGTACGTTTATTATTTTGAATCACTCTGTAGAACCATCTAGAGCAAAGACAGCACTGTCATTTGCTAGTATATCTTTTGCATTGTCTGTAACTTTAGCTATCATGATAGGTGGCTTTGTTAATTACTATTCACATTGGAACTACTGCTTTTATGTTCTATTAGCTCATGGGGTTGCGATGTATTTATTTACTTATTTATATCAAAATGAAATACCTAGTATTTCAAAGATTAATGTTGGCAATATTTTTTCAGGGTATATAAATGCATTATCAAGTCCAAAACTTTTGATTTTTGCTTTTATAATAGGTGTAATGTCAACATTTAGTTATTGCTATACGACAGCTGCGCCATTTATTACTCAGCAACTTTTTGATTTTAATAGTGCTGAATTAGGTACTTATAATGCTATGACTATAGTAGGTATTATAGCGGGCTCATTTGGCGCAGCAAAAATTATTAATAGTTATGATAATGTTCTAGTTTTGAAAATTGCAATTGCTACTTTGTTGGTTAGTTTTATGATTATAGCTTCTATGGCATATTTTGATATTATTACGCCGATTATATTTTTTGGTATTATTACGCTGATGTATTTTATTACAAGTTTTATATATCCGGCGGCATCACATATAGCATCCAATGCTTTAGCTGATGACAAAGCGAGCGCTTCTGCAATGATGAATTTTATAAACATGGCAGTTGCAGTTTTATCGGTAAGCATCATGGGCTATATAAGCTTAGATTATACATATAGTTTTGTTGTTATTTGTTTAGTGGTGTCAGTTACTGCATTTTTCTTTTTGTTTCTAAAAGGTTTTGCTAAGGAATAATCTTGGTAATATCCTAGCTATAGGTTTTTATATATAGTAAAATCATAGCCATATCAATTAATTACTTTTTTGCGTTAATATGTCATCTTTAGAAAGGGTAAATGGTTTTTTTGAAGCAAGTATTCAAGCAAAGATTGAGACAGCAAATATTTTACCTCCAGCTATTGCACAGGCTGCAAAAGCGATGGTGTCTTGCTTAGAAAATGGTGGTAAAATTCTGGTATGTGGTAATGGTGGGTCAGCAGCTATAGCGCAGCATTTCACCTCTAAGCTTCTAAATCATTTTGATATGGAGAGACCTCCTTTACCAGCAGTAGCCTTAACAGCGGATGTTGCAACAATTACAGCTGTTGGAGATCACTATGGATTTGCCCATATTTTCTCTAAGCAAGTAGCGGCATTAGGCAATGAAGACGATATTTTATTAGTTGTATCTGCAAATGGTGACTCACAAAATATTATCAATGCTGTTGAAGAAGCACATGATTTAGATATGAAGGTTGTTGCATTGACTGGTGCAAGCGGTGGTAGATTACAAGCTATGTACAATGCAGATGATATCGAGTTAAGGGTTCCTTCTGACAATATGGCAAATATTCAAGAGAACCACTTTCTTATAATTCATTGTTTGTGTGATATTATAGACCAGAAATTATTTGTAGGCTTAGAAGATTAATATAATGACATTTAAAACTATATTAAAGAGTGTATGTATTGTTTTGTTCTTTTTAAGCTTATCAGCTTGTGGAGTTATTGAGCCTTATACGGCTCCTGTTCCTCAAGGTAAAGAGATTAAGAATAAAAAACTTTTTGATATCAAGCCTAATATGACTAAAGGCGAGGTTGTTTATATATTAGGCTCGCCAGATATTATCGATACCTTTAATCCAAACCAGTATATTTATATAAATACATATAAAAAACATATGACTGATACTGATTATAGTGAGTCAAAACTAATACTAACTTTTAATAATCAAGATAGGTTGATAGGTATATCAGGTAATTATGCTCCACCAACTGATGAACCAGTTTTCTAAATTAATAAAAATATGAAAAAACAAAATATATTTAATATTCTAATTATTAGTGTTATTGCTGTAGGATTTTTATTCCTCAACTTTTGTCAACCTATCTTTGCAGATGATTTTGGTAGATTATCTGCTTCAGCTTTAACCAAAGGCAATTTGATAAGTATAGTATATAACCAATATTTGAACTGGACAGGCAGGGTATCTGCAGAGTATTTGGCTTACTTGCTTTTCAATAAAGATCACCTTGTTATAAGCCTCTTTATTATAGATATATTAAACTCTATACTTTTTAGTATATTTATCATTCTCAGTTTTAAAATTGTAAGTAAGGATCAATATGAACTTAGCTCCAAACGCTTTGTGATTTTTTTCTTTTTCTTGAGTTTTATTTTTTTGTACTCTGGGGTGATAGGTAATGCTTTATGGAAAACAGCGGCAATTCAGTATTTCTGGGGAATTGTATTGTTGGTAGGGTATTATTACTTTATTTTTATAAGGCAAAAAAACTCTATAACTTTTAGTATTTTTGTAGGAATTTTTATAGGTTTATATAATGAAATATATGTAGGAGTTTTAACTATCCTTTTATTAGCATTTCCTTGACTGTAAATTGGACAATAAGAGTATCAATAGAAATGTAGTTTACTTTTTTGTCACCCTTATAGTAGGAGGTATTATATTGGCAGTAGCTCCTGGTAATTATAAAAGACTAGATGTTTTAGCAGGTTCGAGAAATATTGATTTGTTACAGAATATAAAGTTTATGTGGCAACTATTAATTTATCATCCTTATGCGAAGCTTTTGCATTATATGCTGGCTTTTATAGGACTGCTTTTAATTTTGGATAAGGATATTAGGCTTAAAACAAAGTTTATTTATTTTGCTGCATTGATTAGTTCTTTGTTCGTTTTGACTCCGATTGTTGGCCAGTATGGGGGATTAAACCAAAGAGTTTTAATGATTTATTATGTACTATTTTTTATGATTATTTTTGGATTATTATATAATTCTAAAAATGTTTTTATTATAAAGTTTATTGAAATTCTTTGTAGGTTATCCTGGCTGCTGTTGATTTTACTTTTATTTCAGTTATGGATGCTTTTCTCAGTTTACGATTCGTTACATGATTATGAATTGCAAAGACAGCAACTAATACACTATTATCATGAGCATGATGTCAAATCTGCATCTTTTCCAGTAGATTATAGGCTCTATTTAGATAAAAATTATAGATTTGTCTACTTTGATGATATTACTTTTAATAAGAATGATTGGAGAAATAAGGGCTTTGCTAATTACTATGGTTTTGATAGTGTTGTATTAAAGAGATAAGTTATAAACCAAAATAAAACTCAGTATCAGTTTCATTTACGATTACACGATAATCTATAGAGATATCAGAGTCATTACACAAGGATTTCAGGTCAGTCAATAAAATATTTCCTAATAATTTCCTTAGTTTAGGACTTCTACCTGGTAGAATGTCAATCTCAAGTTGAATAAAGCCATCAAAATTACTCGAACTGTCGCCAACTAGATAGGTTTTGCATGGGTAGATAAGAGTTCTACATGTATCAATGTCTGTTTTAATCACTTCAATAAGTGTAGAGTGTAGGTTTCTACAAAAGTCATCTAATTTATTCGAGATTTTAATATTATCTGTATAGTGAATTTTAATTGTAGGCACAAAATAACCAATCTTCTGCTAATACAGAAAATAGTAACATAAATGAAAGGAATATGTTTATAGAAGAAGCTTGATAAAAAGAAATAATTAAGCAGCTGTAGAAAGAGCTTTGATCTTAGCACTTAGACGAGACTTATGTCTAGCAGCTTTGTTCTTATGGATTAGACCTTTAGAAGCATATTTATCTAAAATAGGAACTACTTTTGCGAAATTCTCTTTAGCAGCTTCAACATCACCTTTCTCGATCGCATAAGCAGCTTTCTTTAAGAAAGTTCTCATCATAGAACGACGTGCAACGTTGTGTTGACGATTTCTTTCAGCTTGAATAATTCTCTTTTTTGCTTGTTTTGAGTTAGCCAATTTAATTCTCCAGTTTTAATTTTTTAACTTTTATAACCTTAGGCTTCTCTAGGGGGATACGTGAGAAACACAAATATATAAATTTAATAGCTAAAGTATTTTGCATACATTGTACATTTTTGTCAACAGAATTTGTAATATTATTAATGATTATTTCGTTATTTAAATATGGCAATCACTACATTTTAAAGTTATTTTATAGCATAATAGGTATCTAGATTTATTAAATAAAAAATTACTTCTTAGTAGCAACAGAGCTTAAATATTATGAAAAATATCAGAAACTTTTCGATAATTGCACATATTGATCATGGTAAGTCTACTCTTTCAGATAGATTTATACAGGTGTGTAATGGTTTGACTGAGCGTGAAATGAAAGAGCAAGTCCTAGACTCTATGGATATTGAAAGAGAGCGTGGAATCACTATCAAAGCACAATCTGTAACTTTAGATTATGTAGCTAGAGATGGTCAAACATATCAGCTTAACTTTATTGATACTCCTGGGCATGTTGATTTCTCTTATGAGGTATCGCGTTCATTAGCTGCCTGTGAAGGTGCCTTGCTGGTGGTGGATGCAGCACAAGGTGTTGAAGCTCAGACAGTAGCTAACTGCTACACAGCTATTGATCAGGATTTAGAGGTTATACCAATTTTAAATAAAATTGATTTACCATCTGCAGAGCCTGATAGAGTCGCAGAAGAGATTGAAGAAATTATTGGTATCGATGCTACTGGAGCAACTACTTGTAGTGCTAAGACGGGCATAGGTGTTGAAGATGTTTTAGAGACAATTGTTGCTAAAGTTCCAGCACCAGAGGGCGATGTTAATGCAAAACTACAAGCTTTAATTATAGATTCATGGTTTGATAATTATCTAGGTGTTGTTTCTCTTGTGAGGATTAAAAACGGAACTCTTAAGAAAGGTGAGAAATTTAAAGTTATGTCAACGGGAGTTTCTTATCAAGCTGATAGAGTTGGGGTATTTACTCCAAAGATGAAAGATCTAGATCACTTGAAAGCTGGTGAGGTTGGTTTTATTATAGCAGGTATTAAAGATATTCATGGAGCTCCTGTAGGTGATACTCTAACTCATACGCATAATCCAACAGATAAGCCTGTTCCAGGATTTAAAAAAGTCCAGCCACAAGTTTATGCAGGGATGTTTACTATAAGCTCAGATGATTATCCTGATTTTAGAGAGGCATTAGATAAGCTAAGTCTAAATGACGCTTCACTGTTTTTCGAGCCAGAAGTTTCACAAGCATTGGGATTTGGCTTTAGATGTGGATTCCTAGGAATGCTACATATGGAAATTATTCAAGAGAGGCTTGAAAGAGAATATAATCTTGATTTAATTACTTCAGCACCAACAGTTGTCTATAAGGCAATCAAGAAAGATGGTGAAACTATAGAAGTAGATAATCCATCAAAACTCCCTGAACCAGGGGCTATAGCAGAAATACATGAGCCAATTGTAAGAGCGAATATTCTTGTGCCAAAAGACTATGTTGGTAGCGTAATTACAATATGTGTTGAAAAAAGAGGAGTGCAAGTCGATCTTAACTATGTTGGTAACCAAGTGTCTATAACTTACGATTTACCAATGATTGAGGTGGTGTCTGATTTCTTTGATACTCTCAAATCTGTTACGAAGGGTTATGGTTCATTGGATTACGAGCTAATTCGCTATGAAGCAGCAAATATGGTTAGACTAGATGTGCTTATAAATGGAGATAAGGTTGACGCATTAGCAAGTATAGTTCATAAAGATCAAGCAAAGTACAAAGGTAGAGAACTTGTTGAGCGCCTTAAAGAGCTAATTCCAAGACAAATGTTTGAAGTAGCAATTCAAGCAGCTATAGGTGGGACTATTGTTGCCAGAAGTACAGTTAAAGCATTGCGTAAGAACGTTTTAGCAAAGTGTTATGGTGGTGATGTTTCGCGTAAGAAAAAATTACTAGAAAAGCAAAAAGAAGGTAAAAAGAGAATGAAAAATATTGGTTCTGTTGAAATTCCTCAAGAAGCTTTCTTGTCAGTTTTGAAGAAATAGTCTCTATAGTTATTACTATTTGTAGTGACAGATCATTGATCTGTTAGCCTATATTAATCTATCATAAGACAGCACACTGTGCTGTCACTACAAAAGGGTATAAAATATTTAAATATGCAAAATAAAAAAATAATAGTAGGTATATCAGGAGGAGTTGATTCATCTGTTTCTGCTTTGTTGTTAAAACAGCAAGGTTATGATGTAATAGGTGTTTTTATGAAAAACTGGGAAGAAGATGATACTGATGATTTTTGCTCAGCAGAACAAGATATTGCTGATGCTCAAGCAGTATGTGACTCTATTGGGATACCTTTCAAAAAGATTAATTTCGCAGCTGAATATTGGGATAATGTATTCGAGCATTTTCTAACAGAGTATAAGGCTGGTAGGACACCTAATCCAGATATTTTATGCAACAAGGAAATCAAGTTTAAAGCTTTTTTGAGCTATGTGCATTTGTTAGGAGGTGACTATATTGCTACAGGACACTATGCTCGTACTAAAGTGGCTGAAGATGGTTCAGTGAAGTTAGTCAAAGGTCTTGATGATAGTAAAGATCAAACATATTTCTTATACACACTTGGTCAAGAGCAGTTAAAGCAGACAATGTTTCCTATTGGTGATATTGAAAAATCTAAAGTACGTGAGATTGCTAAAGAGAATAAACTGGTAACATTTGATAAGAAAGATAGTACAGGGATATGTTTCATAGGTGAGCGTAAGTTTAAAGACTTTTTATCGAAGTTTTTGCCAGCTCAAAGAGGCGAGATACATGATGAAAATGGTATCAAGATTGGTATGCATGATGGGCTTATGTACTATACGATTGGGCAAAGACAGGGTCTTGGTATAGGTGGTGTAAAAAATCGCCCTGAAATACCATGGTTCGCAGCCCAAAAGGATTTAGAAAATAATGTTTTAGTTGCTGTTCAAGGTCATGATCATCCAATGCTATTCAAAGATACATTACAAGCTATAGACCTTAGTTGGGTAGCTGGATCTGCTCCAGCAGATAGTTTTAGATGTAGTGCAAAAGTTCGCTATAGGCAAAAAGATCAGTCTTGTAATGTGCAAATAAATGAAGATGGTTCAGTTAATGTGGTTTTTGATGAGCCACAAAGAGCAATAACTCCAGGACAATCTGTAGTCTTTTATGATGGTGAGATTTGTTTAGGAGGAGGGATAATTATTTAGATTTTTGTTAATATTTATGTGTTAATTATTATCACTTGCTAATGTGGTTTTCTGATTATCTGTTGAGTCAGTCTGTTTTTCTTGGGATGAGCTAGTATTAGAGCTACCGCTTGTAGCTATTTCTATAGCACTACCGCTATTTGCAATAATATCATCATTATCTTGATCAGCTTTTGTGATTAACTCATGATCTAGGGTTGCCGCATCACTAGATATTTCTTGACGAGTATAACTAGACTTCTTGGTAGATGTATCAACCACATCATTCAAGTAGACACCGACTTCTTTTTTGACGTCTTTTTGGCTTTTCAAAACGTCTCTTTGCATAAATTGCGCTTCATGCACTGTATCAATAGTCATATGAGTATATAAAAACTCTGGATCAATAATATATGGTCTGAGGGACGTGTTGTACTCTTTTTCTAGCTCAGGGAAATCAACAGTATAAGCCACTTTTATGCGCTTTGTACCATCCCTATCAGTTATTAACATTGCAACAAGATCTGAATCTATAGGGTACTGTTTTCTAACTAGGTGATACTGTTGTTTTCTATCTAGTACTATTTGTCTGACAGGAGTTGCGTATACACTTTCAGTCTTTATAGGCTTGTTAACAGTTGTTATTCCGGCTTTTTGAAGTTCTGCTATAGCACGATTACCATAATTATCTTTAGCTAACTTAAGATCAATCTCAATCATCTTAGCAAGTACTTTCTCTCTAAACTCTCTAGTTTGCTTTAAAGTAAATGCAAGACAAGTTCCAGTATCATCTTTTTGGAAACAACCATTTCTTTTATCAATTAGTACAAAAAGTTTTCTGGTTTTATCGTAGTATAGTTGGTAATCAGGAGTATTATCACCATGACCAAGATAAACAAACTGGTCATTTGATAGCATTCCGCATGAAGTAACAGTTAAAATTAGTAGTAATAGTGATATTTTGCTTAATATCTTGCGCATATTTCAAATTCCATAATTTAACAACAATTTCAAGACATAATTTTTGCTTAGTGACGCTAAAAAGTAAAGCTTTGATTACAGGAAAATACTAAAAATTAAGTTTTGGCATTTTCTTGCATCAGTTTTTTATATTTTTTCTCTATCATTTTACGTTTAAGTGAACCAAGATGGTCAAAAAAGGTAACGCCATTTAGATGATCTATTTCATGTTGGATACATCTTGCTAGGAAATCATCTTTTTCAATTTCAATCTCCTCACCAAACTCATTAAGTGCTTTTATCCTAACTCTTGTTGCTCTATTAACCTTAGCAGAAACTCCAGGAAATGATAAACAACCCTCTTCATCAATTATCTTACCACTTTGGTCGATTATCTCGGGATTGATGATTGTAATTGTTTCGGGAGTCTCACTCTCTAAGTTATCATACATGATAAAGAATCTTTTTTTGATACCAACTTGTACTGCAGCTAAGCCAACACCATTTGCTTCTATCATTAAATCGCGCATCTCTGCTATTGTTGCTCGGAAATCATCATTGATTTCTTCTGGTGTAACTTCTTGTGCCACTTCTTTGAGTATTGGGTGAGGATATTTTAGGATCTCTAAAGACATATTTTATACTCCTTGTTCTAATATATCTTTTTTCATTTTTGTCATAGTTAGGGCTGCTTGAACACAGTATTTGCCTTTGTGTCCTTTTTTGCCACCAACTCTTTCTAATGCTTGTTCTTTATTGTGTGTGGTCAATATACCAAAGATTACCGGAAGGTTATACTCATGCATAACTCTTTGCGTACCATAGCTTACTTGGTCACAAACATAATCATAGTGATCTGTCTCGCCCCTGATTACACAACCAAGAAGTACAATCGCATCAACTTGGTTAGTCTCTGCTAAAAGTTTAGCAGCATAAGGCAACTCTACTGCACCTGGAACTTTTTTGATATATATTTGACTATCTTTTAGACCTTGAGCATATGCTTCTTCTAGGGCTCCTTCAAGCATTTTATCCGTTATCAATGAGTTAAATTCACTTACGACAATAGCTAGTTTTCTCATGCTCTATATTCCTTTGATTATATGTTTTGCTTTATTTTTCTTGGTTATTAAATAATTTCTGTTATGTGAGTTTACAAATGCTTCGCAGTATACAGGCTCTGCATCTATATCAACATTTCTGAGGGCTGCTAATTTCTCAGGGTTATTTGAGATAAGCTTACACTTATTTACTTTATTATATTTTAGGACTTGTATAGCTAAGTCATATTTTCTTGCATCACTTGGCAAACCTAGAGCTAAATTGGCTTCTATAGTGTCCATATTTTCATGCATTTGTAAGTTATATGCTTTAAGCTTGTTTGTTAGGCCAATGCCTCTACCTTCTTGATTAAGGTAAATAAAGAAGCCACCTTCTTGAGCAATCATCTCAATACCTTTTTGAAGTTGATCTTGGCAGTCACAGCGTAGTGATCCAAAGATATCACCAGTCAAACAAGAGGAATGCATTCTAACAAAAGGGGTTTCACCCTGATAGGCTTTTGACAAGACCACAACTTCTTCATTAGAAAAGTTATCCCTATAAACACTCATCTCAAGCTCACCTATATTCTTAAAAGGTATAGTTGTTCCGACCAAGCGACTAACAAAAATTTCAGTTGCTAAACGGTACTGATAAAGTTCAGCAATAGTTAAAAGAGGTAGACTATACTTTTTGGCAAATGCTTCTAATTCAGGTGCTTTCATCATTGTGCCATCTTTGTTCATCAGTTCACATAGGACACCTGCACTATTGAAACCACTTAGTTTCATAAGATCAACTGTTGCTTCAGTATGACCGTTTCTACCAAGTACACCTTTATCATTTGCTATGAGTGGGAAGATATGTCCTGGTCGAGCTAGCTCCTCAGCTTTTGCATCAGCCTTTGATGCTACTTGTATTGTGTGGGCTCTGTCTTTTGCAGATACTCCTGTAGTCACACCTTCTTTGGCTTCTATAGTTATAGTAAATGGTGTTGTAAATGTACTATTATTTTGATCAGCTGCTACCATTGGTGTTAGATTTAACTGCTTTGCTTTTTTTGAATCCATTGCTAAGCAAACGATACCACTTGTGTATTCAAGCATAAAAGCAATATTTGCTTCTGTGGCTTTCTCACCAGGGAGAATTAAGTCTCCTTCATTTTCTCTATCATAATCATCGAGCACAACCACAGGTGTACCTTGCTTGAGAGCTTGTATTGCGTTTTCAATATTTTCTTTTATTTGTTTAAACATTTTCTTTAAATCCTTGTATATATTTGTAGATATACTTACCTGTTGCATCAGCTTCAAGATTTACAATAGAGCCCTTAGTATAGTTCTTTGCAATAGTGACCTCAATAGTATGCGGTATCAAAGTTACTGTAAAAGAGTCTTCAAGAGTATCGATTACAGTTATGCTCATACCATCTATAGTCACAAATCCCTTTGTGACTAGATATTTAAGTAATTCTTTGGATGCTGAAATCTCAACTAGCCATGCTCCGCTGGCATCTGTGATATTTATGATTTGTCCAGTTTCATCAATATGACCTTGTACCATGTGCCCACCGACATGATCGCCATAGCGCATAGCAAGCTCAGTATTCACTAACTGATTTTCTACTAGGCTATTTAGATTAGTTCTTTGTAGGGTTTCTGGAACTGCGTCAAAATTCGCAGTTAAATTTTGTTTATCGATTTCAGTTACTGTAAGACAAGTGCCATTGATAGCAACGCTGTCACCAATATTGCAATTTGTACTATTATTAAACTTTATACAAAAGGTTTTTATATTACTTTTATCTATTATACTTTCTATTGTTCCTAGTTCTTGGACAATGCCACTAAACATTGGTAGTTTCCTTAAAATATGAATTTATTAGTAAATCTTCGCCTAAAAAAGATACATCTTGAAATATGAGCTTCTCTTTAGGATTGCACCCTGCAATTACAACAGGCGATAAATATGTTACAAGTTCATTAATTAGTTTTTGATTTATAAAATTTTCTAGAGTTTTTTTACCACCTTCAACCAAAAGGCTTGTTATCCCTGTTTGTCCCATTTTGTTTAGAAGGCTGTCTAAGCAAACCTGATTCTGGAATGTTGGCAGTAGCCAGTATTCAATACCAAGATTATCTAGTTCACTGGCAACTTGAGCAGAAATCTTTGAACAAACAAAAATAGTTTTTGCATGAGTTTGGTCTAAAACTTTCCAACGCTTATCTATTTCTAAGAGGTTGTTGGATATAATAAATCTAGTAGGGTGTTTCTTTTTGCTTAGCTGTATTCTTACATCAAGGCCAGGATTATCATCAATTAGAGTTTGCTTTCCAATTAATATCGCATCACAAATATTACGTAGCTGGTGAGTATCTACAAATGCTTCGTTAGAGCTGATTTTTTTTGAATCATTACCATTTACAGCTATTTTGCCATCAAGAGACATTGCCCATTTTGCATACACAAAAGGTTTTTGAGTTTTTTGGTAGTGGAAAAATATTTTATTTTGTTCTTGAGCTTGTTTTTGTAAGATGCCGACTTTGATTTCTATTCCAGCATCTTTGAGCTTTTGTATGCCTTTGCCGGCAACTAATGGGTTAGGGTCAAGTGTCGCGACCACTACCTTTTGTATGCCTGCTTTAATTAAGGCATCTGTACATGGCGGAGTTTTTCCGTGATGGCAACATGGCTCTAAGGTTACGTATGCAGTAGCACCTTTTGCTTTGTCTCCAGCTTTTTTCAGTGCATGAATTTCTGCATGAGCCTCTCCTATAGCTTCGTGCCAACCTTCTGAAATAATGGCTCCATTTTTTACTATTATGCATCCAACCATAGGATTTGGAGATACTGATAGCTTACCTCTATTCGCTAGAGTTAGAGCTTGTTGCATATAATAGTTTTCAATATTTTTCATTTGCCCAGTTAAAATCGTTAGTTACACTTAGGGCAGGGATAGCAAAACGAATAATACACAAACAGCCAACAAAGCAGTTGCTATTACTAAGTTCTACTTATGAATTTCTTCGATCTTCTTTCATCCAGACTATACTGTCGGCTTTGGAGTTACACCAAATCTGCTTGACCTTTTTAGTATCTAAAAAGCGCTCGCGGGCTTCTGTGGTTAGACAGTTACCGCCGGTAGGGAATTTCGCCCTGCCCTGAAGATTATTTTGAAATTATAACACTTATAAACTTTATATAGTAAGAAAGTTTTTAAATAAAATATGCAAAATCATGAATCAATATTATAATTGTAAAATAGCCGTTTATATGGAGCTAAAATGAATCAGTATTATATATTTGTAATATTATGTGTTATAGCAGCCTTCTCTAGTTACGTTAACTATAGGTATCTTAAATTACCCAAAGCTATTGGGTTAACAGTTTTGAGTGCTTTGATAGCACTTTTAATTGCACTATTACTTAAGATTGATCACAAATCTTTATTTCCTATTTATACTCTGCTATACAATGTGAATTTTAAGGAAGTGGTTTTAGAAGTCCTTCTTGGCTATCTTGTTTTTGCATCAGCGATGCACCTAAACTTTGTAGAAATAAAAAGAAACTCGTATGGTATATTTATACTTTCTAGTTTAGGGGTCGTAATATCTACTTTTACAATAGGTACATTATGCTGGATTGCTGCACCATATATACTGGGGATTCATGTTGACTATGTACGTTGTCTTATGATTGGTGCTATCTTCTCACCAACGGATCCTGTTACAGTATTTGACGTATTTAAGAAAAATACAAATGTACCAAAGAAAGTAAAAACGATCTTATCAGGAGAGGCACTATTTAATGACGTATTCTCGATTGTCTTATTTTTATTTTTTCTATCTATTGTCGTAGATGGTAAGCAAAATACAGGCTCGGTAACGCTTCTCTTTATGTTTGCACAAGATATTTTGGGCGGTGCTTTACTAGGTGCTCTTCTAGGATACTTAGCAAAAACATTAATGAGTAGATTAGATGATGGATATACACTTATTATAGTCTCTCTTGCATTTGTTAGTTTTGGCTCTTGGTTTGCGACATACTTAAATGTTTCCGAGGCTGTAGCTATGGCTATAACAGGTATTGTTATAGGGAATTCTCGACCACAAGAACGAGTGTCTGTAGAGTCAAAGGCTATCCTTACTAACTTTTGGATGGTTATCGACGAGCTTCTTAATGCTTTTTTATTCGTATTAGTTGGTATCGAGATACTTGAGATGAATCCTTCTTGGTATTTTATCGCGGCAGGAGTTGTTGTTTTCGTTATCTCTGTTATTGCTAGATACAGTAGTGTGATTATTTCTCTATTTCTCACTGAAAGGAAGAAGCATGTAGACTTTTGGAGGAATAATCTTATTATCACATGGGCTGGGCTGAGAGGGGGAGTTTCTATAGCATTAGCCTTATCTATACCGTTAGCCCATAGAGAGACAAATTCATTCTCGATTGTTTATATTGCTGTTTTCTTATCAATATTTATACAGGGAGTGACCTTTAAAAAACTTCTTGATAGATTGTATAACAATAAGGTGGCTTACTCAAAATCTTAATATATTACCTTTTTCTAAGGGGCTTTATATTTGGGGATTAAGATACATATGAGGCTAATTAACAAGTATAATAAGTTGCAAAATTGTTAGTTGTTCAACTAGAGAGGTGCTTGATTTTGAGCTTATATTCATTGTTTGTTTTGCTTTGTGTTATAGCAGCATATTCAAGTTATTTTAATTTAAGGTTTTTAGGCTTACCTAAAGCTATAGGTCTTACAGCCCTTAGTGCTTTTATATCATTATCATTATTGGTGTTGATAAAACTAGAGCCAAATTTCTTTTCACCGGTATATGATATGCTTGATAGTGTTAATTTTAAGACATTGGTGTTAAAGGTACTTTTAGGCTACCTTCTTTTTGCATCAGCAATGCATTTGGACTTTTCAAAAATTAGGAAATTTTCATTACCGATAGCTGTTTTATCTAGTCTTGGTGTCGTTGTTACGGCCTTTATAATGGGTACACTTTGTTGGTTTATGTCTCCTTTAGTTGTAGGTGTTAATATTAGCTATGTGCATTGCTTGATGGTGGGGGCGGTATTGTCACCTACGGATCCTGTTACAGTGTTTGCTGTATTTAAATCAACAAAGGCTGTTCCTGAGAAGGTTAAGGCGATACTATCTGGCGAAGCTATATTCAATGATGTGTTTTCTATAGTATTATTCTTAATTTTGCTGTCGATAATCACCAACTCTAATCAAAATGTTAGTATCAGTGAGTTCGTAATAATGCTTTTTCAAGAAGGAACTGGAGGTATTGTTTTAGGTATGATACTTGGCTTCTTTGGTGCTCGAGTGATGTCTAACTCTGATGATACCCATACGCTTATAATCATGTCATTAGCAATAGTTAGTGTAGGTTCATGGCTTGCAACTAGAATAGAAGTCTCTGAGCCTTTAGCAATGGTGGTTTGTGGTATAGTGATTGGCAACTCTAAGCCTCGAGGTAAGATTTCTGAAGAGTCAAGAAAGGAACTCTCAAGTTTTTGGGCAATTGTTGATGAACTCTTGAATACTTTTCTGTTTGTGCTAATTGGAATAGTAGCTCTAAAAATGTCTTTTTCAGTTAATGTTTTAATAGCAGGGGCTATATTGTTTATTATAGCGCTAGTTGCTCGTTATTTGAGTGTTATTTTTTCTATGTTTTTGGTTGATAGATCTACCAAGAATCAATTTTGGAAAAATGGCTTTGTTATAACGTGGGCAGGTCTAAGAGGTGGGGTGTCCATAGCTTTAGCTTTGACAATACCTATTGAGTACAGGAGTGATCACGCATCATCAATAGTTTATATAGCAGTGTTACTATCAATATTTATACAAGGAGTTTCTTTTAGAAAAGTTTTAGATAAAGCGTATGCCAAGAAATAACTACTAATTTAGCCGTACATTTCTTTTAAGTGGCTGTTGAAGAAATCAAGTGCATTACCATAATCATACTTGCCTGTAATAATTTCTATATATACACCGCTCTTATGCTCTCTAGCTTCTTTGAGTGCTTGTGCTAGTTCTTCACCTGTTTTTACTTTGATTGTTAGCCAATCACTACAGCCAAAAGCCTTAGGTAAATCTTTATAGTTTAATTGAGCGAGATCATCATAGCTTGGATCAGGGTCTAACTCTAACGCTCTTTCGACCATAAAACCATCATTGTTTATGCATAATATAATAGGGTTTATTTTATATCTTCCCATTACTCCTATTTCATTAAGTGTTAATTGATGAGATCCCTCACCTGTAATTAATACTGTTCTAGAATCAGGATTAGCTAGTGCTACGCCAAGAGTAGCTGGTGTAGCCCAACCAATAGAGCCCCATAACGTTTGATTATGATATTTTACACCTTCAGGTAAAGGTAATTTTGGCATATTAAGAGAAGATGAGCCCGTTTCTACCACAAGATTATCTGTGTTTTTTAAGAATTTTAAAACTTGAGTGTATAGCACGCTAAGCGTTAGGTTTTCTTGCGTTATTGGAGTATCCTGTATTGTCATTCTGGAGTATTCAGGGCGATAGTTTATGCTATCAGCTTTTTCTAATAAAGCATCAAGTAGCTCTGATAAATAGATATCAGTTAGATAAGTCTTTTTATCTTCGACAAATAAAGGACCTAAATTCAGAACCTTATCTAAGTCCAAATTATTAGTAAATCCAGCAGTGTTAAAGTCAGACCATAGTGCGTCACCTAAATTAATTACAAGATCAGCGTCTTCAACTATCTCGGCTGTATTTGTGTCTGATAATAAACCAGCATAGAATCCTATATAGTTAGGATGTGTTTCAGATATCACGCTCTTATCATGAGGCATAATAGCAAAAGGAATGTTTAACTTTTCTATGAGTTTGATAGCTTTTTCGGTTACACCAAATCTGTCTAATTTAATAGCAGGGATAGCAACAACTTTTTTAGCCTTATTTAGGCGCTCTAACACTAGGTTTACAGCTAGCTCAAGCTGCTGAGGATTGGTCTTTAGATAACTGCAGTCTATATTATCTGGTGTTATGTCTGTGACAGGACGATTGCCACCATCTAATGAAACACTTATATAGGCGGGTTTACGGTATTTGAATGCTTCTGCTATGACTCTATTCATTTCTCTGCGAGCGTTTTCAGGGGTGATGACCGCTGAGACACAGGCTGCAGAAGCTGATAAGTCAAAGAAGTTTCCAAAAACGCCATCTCCCAATGTATGGTGAACTTGCTTTTTCTTTCCAACCGCTGCATCATTTGGACTACCAACTAAGTGAAAAACAACTAAGTTCTCTGCTTTTGAGCCCATGACACCATTTAGAGCGCTCAGTTCACCAACAGCATAAGTAGTACATAAGATAGCGGCTCCATTAACTCTGGCAAAACCATCTGCAGCATAGCTAGCATTAAGCTCGTTAGCATTTACGATATTATTAAGTTTTGGATTATTGATAAGTGCATGATCTAGTGCAAACGCAAAATCACCAGGTACGGAGAATGAATGATCTATTCCCAAATCGACTAATCTAGATACTACATATTCAGCCACATTAGTAGCATCTTTAGCAGTATCGAAAACTTTTTTACCATTAATATTCTTACTCATAAATCCCTCTTTTAGTTAAAGGGCACCTCTAAAAACTACCCAACAAATTGATTTATGGTAGAATTTTATCATATTTTTAAAAAATGTTTTTTGCAGATGGGTTTATTCGATTTAGAGTTTCATGAAAATAGAATCAGAGATTATCAAACAGCACTCTCAAAATTAGATGCAGTTATTGATTGGGAGATGTTCAGAGAAACACTTGAATCAGCTTTATGCACTAAACCCAATGGTTTAGGAGGCAGACCTCCATATGACAAAGTATTAATGTTCAAGATTCTGATTCTTCAAAAATACTACAACTTATCAGATGAGCAAACAGAGTTTCAAATAAGTGATAGAACTTCTTTTAGGCAGTTTTTGGGTCTTGAAATAGGGGATAAAGTTCCTGATGGAAAAACAATATGGTTATTTAAAGAGAACCTAGCAAATAAGAATCTTAGTAAAAAATTATTTGAATTATTTACAAGTATGCTTGTTAATAACGGTATAGTAGCAAAGGAAGGAAGCATTGTAGATGCGTCTTTCGTTGATGTTCCTAGACAGAGGAATTCTAGAGAAGAAAATGACTATATAAGAAAAGGAGCAGTTCCAGTATCTTTTGGAAAAAAAGATAAGAGTGGCAAGCAAACTAGACTTTCTCAGAAAGATATAGATGCTAGATGGGTGACGAAGTCGTCAGAACGTCACTTTGGTTACAAAAATCATATAAATGCTGATTCAAAAACAAAGATAATAACCGGCTTCAGTGTTAGTAGTGCTTCGCCTCACGATTCTACTGAAATAAAGAATATCGTTGATGAGAAAGATAGTAAGCTACATGCTGATAGTGCTTATAGGAGCGAAGCTATAGAAGATTATTTAAACTCTATTGGATGCGAAAGTTTTGTTCATGAGAAGGGTTACAGAGGCAATCCTTTAACTAAGGAACAAAAAAAGTCCAACAATATTAAATCTAAGGTTAGGGCACGAGTTGAGCATGTGTTTGGATTTATGACTAACTCTATGAATAATGCATTATTTATGAGGTCTATAGGGATAAAAAGGATTAATTCTGCTATAGGAGTCTTAAACCTAACCTATAATTTATTTAGATTTGAGCAGCTTGTTAGGCTACAGAAAATTAATACTATTTAGCAAAAAATAGAGAATTTAAACAACTATGTCATAATAATGTTTCAAAAACATTAATATTTTGGATTATTATAGTGCCCTAAATCATATTTTTTACTAAAATTTTGATAAATATAACCTTATACTCTTGAAAAGAGGTGTGCTAGCTTGAACCTGATCTAACATTTCAGTTAAAATAAGAGGTTAATAGAGGTGCCCTAAAATAAATTTTGAAATTACTTTCAGCATATCTTTTGCTTATATGTATAGCAATAATTTGATAACTATATTTTTTAAAAAAGATAATTTAAACCAAAAAGTCATTTTAGAGAGATTTTGTACAATGTGTTGTCAAAAACCGAGCCTAGTACTTTAAGACTCTCTTTTTGCAAAAGCGTATTTTTTGACTATTTTGCCACCAATTAGATGCTTTTGGATGATTTTTTCTAGAACCTCTGGAGTACAAGAGTGATACCAAACATTATCTGGTTGTACTACTGCTATTGGACCATTTTGGCAAACTCTTAGGCAGTATGTTTTTGATCTATAGATATGGCCATTTTGTGATAGTTTTAGCTCTTGGAGTCTCTTTTTTAGGTACTCCCAAGATTTCAGTGAAACATCGCCGGCACAGCATTTTTGTCTTTCTTGATCACAACATAGGAATATATGTTTTTCAATATTGTCTAAGCCTAGTTTTTTTGCTTTGGTTTCAAGTGATACTGACATTTTAGTTACCCTTAAATTTAAACAGTATAATTTTATTACAAATAGATTTAAAATTGTTGAGAAAATATTAACAAATATGGAGATAAAATGGAAAATAACATTTCCAAAGAGACGCTAGAAAAGTTAGCTCAAGCTTATCTAAAAGATATCAAAAGTAAGAGACGTTGGAAGTTTTTTACTAGAGCTCTAATTATTCTGGTCGTTTTAGTTATGATTATACCTGGCTTATTTAGCTCATCAAAAGAGCTTACATCTCACATAGGGTTAGTCAAAGTTGATGGTGTAATAGCCGAAGATGCCGAGGCAAATGCAGAGAGGATTAATAAAAGTTTAGATGATGCCTATGCTAGTAAGGCGGTTAAAGGGGTGATCGTTGAAATAAATAGTCCTGGAGGCTCACCTGTACAATCTGACGAAATATATTCTCATATGAGATATCTGCAGAAAAAATACCCAAATATCCCTATGTATGCTGTATGTACAGATGTTTGTGCAAGTGGAGGATACTATATTGCTGCCGGTGCAAAAGATATCTATGCTAATAAAATGACAATTGTTGGTTCAATAGGTGTTATAGGTAGTGGTTTTGGCTTTACTGGGCTTATGGATAAACTAGGTATAGAGCGTAGAACATACACATCAGGCTCTAATAAGGACTTTCTAGATCCTTTTTCTCCAAAAAGACCAGAGCAAACAGCACAATTTAATAAGCTCTTGAATGAAACGCATCAAGTATTTATAGAGGCTGTTGAGCAATCAAGAGGTGACAGATTGAAAGATAAAGCTATGAATACAACATTTTCAGGAGAGCCTTTTAGTGGTATTCAAGCAAAAAATATGGGGCTGATTGATGGTTTTGCGTCAGTCAGTCAAATTAAACGTGATAAGTTTAACAATATAGATATTGTTGACTATACACAGCCATTAGACTTTTTGACAGCAGTGTCAAATAAGTTAGGAAATAGTGTTTATTATAAGGCGCTTTCAGAAACAAGCTTTAGTCTAAAATAAATACATTAAGTGTTGAAACATATAATAACCATGATTATAATCGATATTATACTAAGTTTTCAAAACTAAACATAACTAAGGAATGGAAATTATGAAAAAGACTATATTAGGTGCAATGATCGCTGGTGGTCTAATGGTATCTGCAACTACTGCTATGGCTGGTGGAGTAGGTTTTGCTAATGTTCAAGATATCTTTGAGACTTCACCTTTAGGTAAAGCAAAAGTTACTGCTGATGAGAAGAAATTGAAACCACAAATGGATCAACTTAAGCAAAACATCACATCTTTACAACAAAAAGTAAATGCTTATACTGAAGAAAAAGATGATGTTCAAGCAGATGATTCTAAAGGTGATACTAAAGATGCTCAAGCAGCTGATAAGGTAGAAGGTCAAGATAAACAACAAGCTCAGGCTGATCTTGAGAAAGCAATGAGAGAATACCAAGATCTAATGAATCAAGTTCAAAAAATGGCTTCTGATGATGCTGATGCATTCAAAGATGCTTTGACTAAAGCTTCTGCGCAAGTTGCTAAAGATAAGCAATTAGATGCTATCTTACCTGCTGAGATGAGCCTATATAATGTTGATAGTATTGATGTAACTAAAGATGTTATTGCTAAAATGCAATAATTTAGTCTCTGTAATATAATTCTAATATATTTTTTCTAGTATCTCTTTTAAACTTATAACAATTAAAAGTCGCTTTTTTTTAACTATAAAGCTATGTATAATCTTAGCTTAGATGTCAATAATATTTAAATAAAAAAGAAAATTCAAATTATGGAAAATTTAGGCTATTTTGTATCGCAAAACTTATTGTTTTGTTTGTCTTTTATACTTCTGTTAGCAATTTATATAATTTTTGAGCTGACTCAAACTAAAAAAGCTCAATATACTTTGTCTGTTGCGGATGCTGTTATTACTGTAAATAGAGGTAAAGGCGTATATCTAGATACAAGAGATCAAGAGAGTTTTGCGAGTGCTCATATAATTGGGGCTCATAATATCAAGTTAGAAGAAATTGCTCAAAAGCATAAAAAGTTAGCTAAGTACAAGTCTAAGCCTATAGTTATATATGGAGACGGTGCCGAAAAAGCAATGCATGAGTTACGCAAAGAAGGCTTTGAACAAGTTTTTGTACTTAAAGGTGGTCTATCAGCATGGCTACAGGCAAGTTACCCTGTTAAATCATTATCAAAATAAAAATATTAAGGATCATAGAATGGATCAGCAAGCACAACCACAGTTTCAAATTCAAAAAGTTTATGTAAAGGATATGTCTTTCTCTATTCCTAATTCTGATAAAATCTGGACTACAGCATGGAAGCCAGAGTTGCATACAGATCTGAAAATCGAAGCGACACAGCTACCAGAAGAAAATACTTATGAAAGTGTTTTAACTCTTGAAGTGAAGGTTGAAAATGAAGGTGTGGTTGCTTTTGAGGCAGAGGTTAAGCAAGCAGGGATTTTTACAGTATCAAATATGCAAGAGGCTCAAATTGAGCATGCAAAAAAAGCATTTTGCCCAAATATTTTGTACCATTATGCACGTGAAGCTATTTCTGATTTAGTCAGTAGTGGCGGTTTCCCTCAGCTTTGTTTATCAGCTGTGAATTTTGATGCTATGTATCAGGATTCATTAGAAAAGCCTGTCGATGATAAGCAACACTAAGATTACAATAGGAGTTTGAGTTAGTTATGAGTAAAGAAAAAGCTCTAGAGTCAGCGCTCTCACAGATTGAGAAGCAGTTTGGTAAAGGCTCTATTATGAGATTGGGTGATCAAGAGACAGCTCATGATATAGATGTTATCCCTTCAGGTATTATTGCTCTTGATGTTGCATTGGGCATAGGAGGATATCCTAAAGGGCGTATTATTGAAATATATGGGCATGAATCATCTGGTAAGACTACGCTTACTCTCTTAGCAATTGCACAGTGCCAAAAACAAGGTGGTACAGCAGCCTTTGTTGATGCAGAACATGCTCTAGATCCTAAGTATGCTAAGCTTTTGGGTGTAAATGTAGATGATCTGATAGTTTCTCAGCCAGATACCGGTGAGCAGGCATTAGAGATTGCAGATATGTTAGTTCGTTCTGGAGGAGTTGATATTGTAGTAATAGACTCTGTTGCAGCACTTACTCCTAAGGCAGAGATTGAAGGTGATATGGGAGACTCTCACATGGGCCTTCAGGCAAGACTAATGTCTCAAGCGCTTAGAAAATTAACAGCAAATATCAAACGCTCAAACACTTTGGTAATGTTCATTAACCAAATACGTATGAAAATCGGGGTAATGTTTGGCAATCCTGAAACTACCACTGGTGGTAATGCTCTTAAGTTTTATGCTTCTGTTAGGTTAGAAGTTAGAAAGGGTGGAGCTATTAAAGATGGTGTAGATGTTAATGGTAATGAAATAAAAGTTAAAATTGTTAAAAATAAGGTTGCTCCTCCATTTAAGCAAGCTGAGTTTGAGCTCATTTATGGAGAAGGTATCTCGCTTGAAGCAGAGCTTATTGACCTTGGTGCCAAACATGGAATTGTAGAGAAGTCTGGGGCTTGGTATAGCTATAAAGGTAAAAAGATTGGTCAAGGTAAAGAAAAATCAAAAGATTACCTTAAAGAAAATACAGTAGAACGTGATGAGATAGAAAAAGCTCTTTTGGAACTTTTATTGCCACATAAATATGCTGTAGAAGAACAACCTCAAGAAGAGTCTAAACCTGCAAAGCAATCTAAGTCGAAACAAGCTACACAAGATGAGCTTATCTAAAGAGAAAAATTATCTTTTATATCTACTTGCTAAGCAAGATTATTCCCGCAAACAACTTTCTGATAAGCTTACGACTCGTGATAATATTTCATGCGATCAAATAGTGGCTCTATTAGATGAGTTTGAGAAGAATAAGTGGCTATCAGATGAGAGATTTGCGCGAGTGTTTATAATAAGTGAAATTGCTAAGTATCGAGGCAAACGAAGAATTATAAATACAGCTGTTTACCAAAAAGGTTTGTCACAAGAATTAGTAGAGGTTTTTTTACAAGAGGCTGAGGTTGACTGGATTGATATTTGTCATCAGTGTTTGCATAAGAAATATAAAGATCTAAGTAAGCTACAAAAAGATTTGAAATTAAAGCAAAAAGCGATTAATTATCTCTTATATAATGGCTTTGATTTTGATGAGATAAATTTTGTAATTAGTGGGAAAATTTAAGCAGATAAGTTTTATTCTTAAACTTTTTTACTGTAAGCTTTATTATTAGAAATATTAAATAATATAGGAGTTAAAGATGGCCAAAGGAACAGTAAATAAGGTTATTTTGTTAGGTAGATTAGGTAACGATCCAGAAGTTAGAACTACTCAAAACGGTACTACAGTAGCTACACTAAGTATCGCAACTAATGATGGTATGGGTGAAAATATAACCACTGAGTGGCATAGAGTTGTTGTGTTTGGTAAGTCTGCAGAGGCTATCCAAAGATATGCAAATAAAGGTACACAACTTTTTATAGAAGGTAGGCTTCGTACTAACAAGTGGCAAGATAAAAACGGTAATATGCAATATACTACAGAAGTTGTTGTTAGTAATTTCCAGTTTGTTGGTGGTGGTAATTCTCAGGGTAGTTCAAACTACCAAAACAACCCTAATCCCAACTTTAACCAACAGCCTAATAATAGTTTTGCTCAAAATAATCAGCAACCAGCACCAAAACAGGATAAAATGCCTGATTTTGCTGAGATTAATTCATCAAACTTTGATGATGATATACCATTTTAATCATATATAGAATCATATCGAAATATAGTGTACTAACTGTCACTACTCACAAGATTATTATATAATATAGTTACTTCTTATTTTATTCTTCAATTCATTTATGTCATACATATTAGTCTTAAATTGTGGGAGCTCATCAGTCAAATTTGCGCTTATGAATCCCCAAACATCAGAGTCACTTGTTACAGGTCTTGCCGAGAATATAGGAGCTAGTAATTGTAAGATAACTTTTAAAGCTCAGCAGAAAGTTCAGAAGCTTATAGAAAATGGTAAGTACAAAGATATTTTTGAGCTTTTAAAAGATTTTTTGGTAGAGAACAGTTATTTAGAAAAAATTTCTGCGATTGGTCATAGAGTAGTTCATGGGGGTCAATATTTTTCAAAATCTGTAATCATAGATAAAGATTCATTACAGAAGATAAAAGATTGTATACCTCTAGCACCTCTACATAATCCGGCGCACATTGAAGGGATACTGTTTTGTCAGCAAATATTCCCTAACTTACCTCAAGTAGCAGTATTTGATACAGCATTTCACCAAACTATGCCTGAGTATGTTGCAGAGTATGCGATACCTAGAGAGCTAACGTGTGAGCATAATATACGTAAATATGGCGCCCATGGAACTTCACATAAATACGTTTCTCAACAAGCTACAAAAATATTAAATCAAGATGCTGCTAATGTGATAGTTGCTCACTTAGGCAATGGTTGCAGTATTACAGCTGTTGTTAATGGTAAAAGCATCGATACAAGTATGGGGCTTACTCCATTAGATGGGCTTGTCATGGGAACTCGTTCTGGCTGTATAGATCCTAGTGTTTTTGCATATATCTCAGATAATCTTGGCTGGAGTATTGCAGATATCACAAATATGCTAAACAAAAAAAGTGGTCTATTAGGAATCTGTGGTCATAGTGATATGCGAGAGGTTTCTGAGCTTGCTGATAGAGGTGATAAACTAGCTAAGCTAGCTATTGAAATATTTTGTCATAGGATTGCCAAATTTGTTGGTAGCTATATGATCTATTTTAAAGACTTTGATGGTTTGGTTTTCACAGGGGGGATTGGCGAGAATGCCATTAATATTCGCGAAAGTGTAGTTTCTAAGTTAGCGAATATAGGTTTTGAGATAGATGATGCTAAAAATGTGAAATCAGAAACATTTATAAGTACAAGAAATAGTCATAATATAATGGTTATTGCGACTAATGAAGAGCTTATGATAGCTCAAGAAACACAAAGTTTGATATAAGAGTTTGCTATGAAAAAATCAATATTTATCCTTCCAACATCAAAACATACGGGTCTTAGAATTTTGGCAAGTAGTGTGGTATACGCACTACAGCAGAAAGGATTAAAAGTTGGCTCATTTCATCCTATTTACGATATGGGTATGAGCATTGAACAGATAGAATCATATTTGCTTAATAATCGTGTAAAAGACTATGTTGAAATAGTCATAAGTAGGTTTTATGAGAAGTGTCAAGATTCGGATTTTGCTGTAATATCGGGCCTATTTAGGCAAGGTAATAACTATCATAGGTTATATCCAATCAATGCGGTTGTTGATGAGTTGAATATAGAGATTATAAAAGCTCTTGGTTTGGAAGTGATAATAGCTTCATACCATGGTAATAAGCCTATAGATGATATCAATGATGAGCTTGATTATGTTATGCGAAGCCTACCCAAGCAAGTTAACATTATGGGTGCTGTAATTACAAAGTTAAATGCACCTTATGATGATGATGGAAGAGTTAGTTTTAGTTTGACTGAAGAAGATATTACCTATGACAAACAACAGCATGTAAGTATAGAGGAGCTCAAAGAGTTATCAGTATTTAAACAAAAAGGGTTAGCTCTTTTGGGTGTGGTTGAGTGGGATAAAGAAAGAACTTCGCCAAGAGTATTAGACATCAAAAGTATTCTTAAACTGAAGCACATATCAGAAGTTGGCTTAGAGGCTCGAGTTGAAAGGGTAATGATGTGTTCGAGAGGAGTTGATAACTTTATAAGTGATTTGACTCCAAATTCTCTGGTTATAACTGCTGCTGATAGATCTGATATTTTAGTTACAATTTGCTTAGCTGCGAAAAATGGTATGAAAATAGCAGGAATTATCTTAACAGCTGAAGAATATCTTAATGATAAAGTCAGGGAGTTATGTGTAGAAACTGCTAAAAAAGCAGGTTTAGCAATTCTGACAACAAAAAATAAAAGTGTAAATACAATTTTAAAACTTGCAAATATAGACCTAATGGGAATACCTATTGATGATAAAGAGCGTATTCAAAAAGTTAAAGAAGTAATATCTTCATCTCTAGATAGAGATGCGATAGTTAATTGTATTACTTCAGATGTCACTGAGCATCAGGTGATGTCGCCTCCAGCATTTAGATATCATCTTTTGAAGATGGCGCGAAAAGCTAAAAAGAGAATCATTTTACCAGAGAGTTATGAGCCAAGAACTTTGCAGGCAGCCAAAAACTGTCATGAACAGGGCTTGGCTGAATGTGTACTCATTGGAGATAGAGAAAAGATCTTTAAAGTTGCTGAGATGAATGGTTTTAGTTTACCTGAGAGTATCGAAGTTGTAACTGTTGTCGATGAAGCTGAGGCAAAATACCTAAAAACATTGATGGAGCTTAGAAAGCATAAAGGTTTGTCTGAAAGTATGGCTCGAGATGCTCTAAAAGATCCAATAGTTGTAGCAACACTTATGCTTTATTTGGGTGAAGTTGATGGATTAGTGTCTGGTGCTGAGCATACTACTGCAGCTGTTCTTAGACCAGCATTACAATTAGTCAAAACTAAGCCAAATTCATCACTAGTATCATCAGTATTTTTTATGTGTATGCCTGATGAAGTTATAGTATTCGGAGATTGCGCTGTTAATCAAGATCCTACAGCAGAGCAGTTAGTTGACATCGCGATACAAAGTGCTGAATCCGCTAAGAAGTTTGGCATTGAGCCTCGTGTTGCGATGATTAGTTATAGTACAGGTTCATCAGGTTCTGGGGTTCAAGTTGAAAAGGTGCGTAAAGCTACAGAGCTACTTAAACAAAGTGCTCCTAATTTATTGGTAGATGGACCACTTCAGTATGATGCTGCTATGATCGAGAGTGTAGCGAAGAAAAAAGCTCCAAATAGTCCAGTTGCAGGTAAAGCTACTGTACTAATATTCCCTGATTTGAACACAGGTAACACAGTCTATAAAGCAGTTCAACGAAGTGCAAATGTATTAAGTATTGGCCCTGTGCTACAAGGTATAAATAAGCCTGTTAATGATTTATCTAGAGGTGCAACTGTAGATGATATAACTTATACAATTGCGATAACAGCTATTCAAGCAATATAAACCTAGGAGGCAAATATGTCTAACAAGCTTCTAAAAAAAGTGATAGATAAATACTCTTTTTCTGGTGCAAAAAGTTTTGATGTAGTTAATCCTGCTACAAATAAGTCAATTTGTCGTTTAGAAGAGAAATCCTCAGAGTATGTTGAGGATAGTATTCTAGTAGCTAAACATGCACAAAATATATTTAAAAATATTCCTTCAAGTGAAAAATCGAAGTTATTAGAAAAATGGTTTGATTTGATAATAGAAAATTCTGATGATTTAGCAGAGATTATCACACTAGAGAGCGGTAAGCCTCTCGCTGAAGCAAAAATAGAAGTTCGATATGGAGCTAGCTTTATCAAATGGTATGCAGAAAAGGCAAAAAGAATAGATTCACGTGTTTTTGATCCAAATATTAGTAATTCTGAGGGAAGGGTGGACTATTATCCTGTTGGTGTGGTTGCTGCAATTACACCTTGGAATTTTCCTCTTGCGATGATTACTCGTAAGGCAGCCCCTGCAATAGCTGCTGGTTGTAGTGTCATTGTCAAACCTTCTGAGTTAACGCCTTTGACAGCTTTTGCTGCGCGCGAACTTTTTGTTGAGGCTGGAGCTGATGAGAATCTTCTACAGATAGTTTGTGGGGATTCAAAGATCATAGGTCATGAATTTCAGAAGAGTAATTTAGTCAGAAAAATCACTTTCACAGGATCAACAAGAGTTGGCAAACTCCTAATGCAGCAAGCAGCGGATACTGTTAAGAAAGTTTCTCTAGAGCTGGGAGGTAATGCACCATTTATAGTCTTCAAAAGCGCTAATATCGAAAAGGCTATCGAAGGTTTGCTAGCATCGAAAATAAGAAATGCTGGTCAAGTATGTGTAGCTCCAAATCGTGTTTTTGTTCATCAGTCTATAAAAGAAGATTTTATTACTAGATTGAAGTCAGCTGTCCTTGATCTTAGGCAAGGTAATGGATTAGGTGAAGGTATTAAAGTAGGACCTTTGATTAATGCCGCAGCTGTCGATAAAGTACAGTCTCATGTTGATAATGCTTTAGATAACGGAGCAAAGCTAGTTTGTGGTGGTAGGATAAATCCAGAGCTAGGAGGCAACTTTTATGAGCCTACTATTCTAGAAAATATGCAAGATAGTATGGTTATCAGTTGCGAAGAGACCTTCGGACCAGTTATAGCTATTTTTAGTTTTGAATCTGAAGATGAGGTTATCCAAAGAGCCAATAATACCAAGTATGGTTTAGCAAGCTATTTCTTTAGTAGTGATATGAATCAGATTAGAAGAGTAAGAAATGCTTTAGCTTATGGTATGGTAGGTATAAACTCAGGAGCTATCTCAAACGAGAAAGCTCCATTTGGTGGAGTCAAGCAATCAGGTCTTGGTAGAGAAGGGTCTGATGATGGTATTTATGAATTTTTGGAGGCTAAATATAGTTTACAAAGTTTTATATAAGTGTGTTTATCGTTTGTTACTTATTTCATATTATTTTTTTACTGTAAAAGGTTGTTCTTATTTCTAGAATCGTGTAATTTGGTCTTATAGCGCTGATTTAATGTATCAACTTGCGAGCGCTTTATAAGTTCTGCTAAAGCGTAGTTTGTTGTCTTTGATATTCATTTATAGACCATCCGCTTTTGCAGATGGTTTTTTTGAAATAGTTTTTCTAAAGCCTTTCCAAAAAAGCCTTAATTTTTAAATAAATGCTACATATTTATCATTTTTTATATGTGGTTTAAAGACTAAGAGGAGTATAAAAATGAGTATTAAAGAAAAAGAAGGTTTGCTAGAACGTTTAAATAAAGGTCCTGTTATCTGTGCCGAAGGTTTTATTTTTGAATTAGAAAGACGCGGATTCTTGGCATCAGGTGAATTTGTGCCAACAGTAGTTTTAGATCATCCAGAGATTGTAGAGGGTTTGCATAGAGAGTTTCAGCATGCAGGTTCTGATGTAGTAGAGGCTTTAACCTATTATGCGCATAGAGAGAAGCTTAAAGTGGCAGGACAAGAGCATATTATAGAGGATTTGAATAGACAAGCTCTTAGAATAGCTAAAAAAGTTGCTGATTCTGCTCCTAAAGGAGTTCAGCCAAATTTGATGGCAGGTAATATTTGTAACTCAAATATTTGGAAGCAAGGAGATAGAAAGGCTCAATTAGAAGTTGAGAGAATGTTTGATGAGATGGTGACTTGGGCAGTTGAAGAAGGTGCTGATATGATAATAGGAGAAACATTCTCCTATGCAGAAGAAGCATTTAAGGCTGTTGAGGTAATCAAAAAATCTGGTTTGCCAGCAGTTTTAACAATAGCTCCATTTGGTCAAAACGTGATGTTAGATGGATGGTCAATTGTTGATACCTGTAAAGAACTAGAGCAATTAGGCGCCGATGTTGTAGGCTTAAATTGTTTTAGAGGTCCTCAGACAATGCTTCCATATCTCAAAGATATTCGCAAAGCAGTTAAATGCCATGTTGCCGCATTGCCAGTTCCATATAGGACAACAGATGATCATCCAACATTTTTTAATCTACCAGATAATAATGGTTGTAGTTGCCCATCACCACATGGTAGAGCATTCCCTACAGCATTAGATCCACTGTTCTGTAATCGTTACGAGATCAGAGAATTTGCTAAAGAGGCTTATGATTTTGGGGTTAATTATTTAGGAGTCTGTTGCGGAGCAAGTCCAGCATTAATTAGAGAGGTTGCCGAAGCTGTGGGATTAACAGTACCAGCAAGTAAATATAGAGAAAAAATGCAAAACCATAGCATGTATGGAACACATCAGCGAATAGCTAAGCATATACAAGCGTATGGAGATAAGGCTTAAATCTATATCTCTTTTTATAGTCTCTATTTTGAGGGTATTAAAATGGGCAGACAAAAAACATTAGAACTTCTTTTATTAATACTAGCAGGAGGAGTTATATATCCAATAGTCTATCTTAGACAAAACTTTCAGGATCAAATGCTAGTAACCTTTAATATAAGTATTTTTCAACTAGGTAATTTGTATTCAATATTGGGCTTATCATTTTTCTTGGGATATGTCCCTGGTGGTTGGTTAGCAGATAAGATTTCGATGAAAAAGCTAATTACATTTTCTCTAATTGGTACAGGCTGTATTGGTTTTTATTTTTCAACCGTTCCATCTTTTTACTCTTTATATTTTGTATATTTGGGATGGGGTATAACTACAGGCTTATCATTTTCTGCAGCTTCTCTGAAACTAATAAATATCATTGCTGGTAAAAATGCTCAAGGTAAGTTTTTTGGAGCTTTTGAAGGGGGTAGAGGTCTTGTTGAAGCTATATTAGCGACAACTGCAGTATACATTTATTTTATAACCGCAAAGAAAACTTCTGATAAAGATCCTCAAGCTTTAATAAATGTCATATTGATGTATTCTGCGATTTGTGTTTTTGTAGGCATAATTTTTTATTTTTGCTTTAGGCAAAATACAGATATAAAGAAAGTTAAAAAAATAGCAAAAAGCGACTTATTCTCTAACTTAAAGATTATATTTAAAAATAGAAGATTTAAGTATGTTGTTCTTATAATTTTTTCGGCATATCAAGTATTTTGGGCAACGTATAGTTTTTCTGGTTACTTAAACGAATCAAGCTTCGGGTTAACTGCTTATATGGTTGGCGGTATTATAGCTCTAAAGCTTTGGACAAAACCCTTTGGTGCAATATGTGCAGGAATTTTTGCTGATAAACTTTGTATATTGAAAACTTTATTGCTAATAATGGTCTCTTTATTTTTACTAAGCCTTTCTGCTATAGCTATACCTATTTTTTTTAATAATACTTGGATAATTATCACTATTGTAATGTTGTTTGGAGTAGTAACTTATGCAGCAAGAGGAATTTATTGGTCTACTATAGAGATGTGTGATTTTCCAAAAGAGATATTGGGTTTAGCTATAGGTGTGGCAGCAATGTTATCTTTTTCGCCAGATATATTATTACCTATACTAAATGGATACTTATTAGAAACCTATCCGGGTGTATTAGGGTATCAGCTATATTTTGTGTATATGTCTATAGTCTCTTTAATTGGAGTCTATTCATGCATAGCTTTTTATAGGTTAGATAAGAATATTAAAATTAAGGCTTATGTAGAAAATCATAGTTATAATCAAGTATAACTAAGTTAATAATGGTATAAATAAGTGTATTATTAAGTGCGTAGATTAGCCTGGTCAATTTGTATCAGGCATTAGGTGCGAGATACTTAGTAATAATCATATTATTGATGATGAAACTTTTGATAAGTAATAGTTTATACTGCTTGATTTTTTGTGTAGTTGAAATGACAAATTAAGGATATTTTTTACTGTAAATAGGTTGTTCTTGTATTTAGAATCGTGTAGTTTATTCATATAGCGCTGATTTATTTCAACTTGCGAGCGCTTTACAAATCCTGCTAAAACGAACATTTCTTTTAAGTTTTGTACCCCCCCATCGTTTTAGTAGGAGACTTTTTGCTAATAATCAAAAAGTTTGTTTATTAACTAAAACATGGAGATTTCCAATTAATGAAAAAAGAAAATCTACTTGAGAGACTAAACAAAGGTCCTGTAATCTGTGCAGAAGGTTTCCTATTTGAGATTGAGCGTCGTGGCTATATGTCATCAGGCGAGTTTGTCCCTATGGTGTCATTGGAGCACCCTGAAGTTTTAGAAAACTTACATAGGGATTTTCAACATGCTGGATCAGATGTTGTAGAGGCTTTTACTTATAATGGGCATCGAGAGAAGCTCAGGGTTATAGGCAAAGAGCATTTGCTTGAGAAGCTAAATAGAGAAGCACTTAGAATAGCTAAAAAAGTTGCCGATACAACACCTGAAGGAGTTCAGCCGAATCTATTAGCAGGTAATATCTCTAACTCAAATATCTGGAAGCAAGGTGATAAAGAGTCTCAAAAGGAAGTAACTAGGATGTTTGATGAGATGATTACTTGGGCTGCCGAAGAAGGTGCTGATATTTTGATCGGTGAAACATTCTATTATGCAGAGGAGGCTTTTAGGGCTCTAGAGATCATGAAAAAAGCAAACCTCCCAACGGTATTAACTATAGCACCAATGGCTCAAAATACTATGCGCGATGGCTGGAGTATTGTAGATACGTGTAAAGAGTTGGAGCAGTTAGGAGCTGATGTTGTTGGTCTGAACTGTTTTAGGGGGCCTCAGACAATGCTTCCTGATCTAAAGAAAATCCGTGAAGCAGTTAAGTGCCATGTCGCAGGGCTTCCTATTCCATATAGGACTACTGATGAACATCCTACATTTTTTAATTTACCAGATAATAATGGTTGTGGCTGTCCAGCTCCTCATGGAAGAACTTTTCCAACTGCATTAGATCCGTTGTATTGTAATCGTTATGAGATTAGAGAATTTGCTAAAGAAGCTTATGATTTTGGGGTTAATTATTTAGGAGTTTGTTGTGGAGCAAGTCCTATGTTAATTAGAGAAGTTGCAGATGCCGTTGGTTTGACTGTACCAGGTAGCAAATACAAAGAAAGGATGGAAAACCATTTTATGTATGGCACAAATAAACGTATTGCCAAACATATGCAAGAGTATGGTAATAAAGCATAAGAGAGTGACAAACTAACTTAAAGAGCGCTGATTTATTTCAAATTGCGGGCGCTAGATAAAATCTGCTAAAGCGAAAATGTTAATAATATTGTTCTCATCGTTTTAGCAACTAAAAATTATGGGAGCAAACAATGACCATTATAAATTGTAAAATTGATACTCTAGCTGTTCATGCAGGTGATCCAGGTGATCCAGTAACAGGTGCAGTAACCACACCTATTTATACCTCATCAGTCTATCGTCAACAAACTCCAGGTGGTGAAAAAGCTTTTGAATATGGTAGAGTTGGTAATCCTACTAGATCTAGTTACGAAAAAGCCATAGCTGAGTTAGAGGGAGCAAAAAAAGGCTATGCCTTTTCGTCGGGGGTTGCTGCAATTAATGCAGTATTAGATATTTTAGGTGTAGATAGTCATATAATAGCTACTGATGCATTATATGGTGGTACTTATCGACTATTTGAAGAAGTTAAGAAATACTCATCAGGGCTTCAAGCAACATATACGAATCTAAGTGAATTAGATAATTTGGAGGAAAATCTTAGAGAAAACACCAAGATGATATGGGTTGAAACACCATCTAACCCTCTATTAAGAGTAGTTGACTTAGAAAGATTAGGTCAGTTTTGTAAGAAACATGGTTTGATATTTGTCGTCGATAATACTTTTGCAACTCCTTATAACTTAAAACCTATATCTTTTGGTGCAGATATCGTTATACATTCAGCATCAAAGTATATAAGTGGGCATTCAGATGTCATTAGTGGGGTCGTTGTTGTCAACGATAATGATAAGCTGATTAAGAAGTTAGATCTTATTCATTTAGCTGGTGGAGCAGTATCAAGTCCATTTGACAGCTTTTTAGCTACTAGAGGACTAAGAACATTAGCTCTCAGAGTAAGACAGCATAACTATAATGCTTTAACTCTAGCGAAATGGCTTGAACAACATCGGTTAGTTAAAAGGGTGTATTACCCAGGATTAGAAAGTAGTCCAGACTATCATCTTGCAAAAGCGCAAATGAATGGTTTTGGAGGAGTTTTGAGCCTTGAGCTAAATGGTAGTGATAACTTAGCAAAAGCATTTTTAGAAGAGTTAGAGCTATTCGCGATAACAGTAAGTGCTGGTGGGGTTGAAAGCTTATCATCAATTCCTGCTTTAATGTCTCATTCATCAATTCCTAGAGAGGTTAGGCTTAAACAAGGTTTAAGTGATGGTTTAATTAGACTCTCAATAGGTATAGAAGATGTTGAAGATCTTAAAAATGATATCGAACAAGCACTTATAAAAGCAACTACAAAGAAAAGGGATACAGATGAAGATGTTGACTGTAGCTAAGCAATCTAAATACCCTCAAGGAATGGTTTATCTTTTCTTAACAGGTCTGTGGGAAAGGTTTAGCTACTATGGTATCACAGCATTACTAATTCTATATTTATTAAAGTTTTTTGATATCTCTGACTCTAGGACATACCTCATTTATGGTGCATATGCTTCGATGGTATATGGCACACCAATTATTGGAGGGATTATCGCTGATAAATATATAGGTCAATATAGATCTATAATTATTGGAGCTTCATTAATAGCTTTGGGACATTTTGTGATGATTGTTCCTAATACACAGCATATTTATTTTTTTCTGGGCTTGAGTTTGGTCATAGTTGGTACAGGTTTGTTTAAGCCTAGTATTGGTGCAATAACAGGAGCATTGTTTACAGATACTGAATATAAAAGAAATGAGGGCTTCACCTTACTCTATATAGGTATGAATATTGGAGCAATAACCGCACCTATTATTTGTTCATATATAGCTGTGACAATTAGCTGGAACCTAGCATTTGGTATTGCTGGGATAGGAATGTTAGTAGGTCTATTTATATTTATAAAAGGTTCAGGATACTATAGAGATGTCAAAGAAAATAAAAATTCGTTAGTAGAAAGATACAAGTTTACAGTAACGATAGCTATGGGTCTGTGTATCTTGACTGGTTTTATTTTTGTCTTACTTGCTTATCCTATCTGGGCAAGTAGAGTTTTATATCTAATAGGGATTACTACATTACTAATAATCCTATATTTTGTGAGAATTTCGGAAGCTAATGATAGAAGTAGGATATATATCACAGTTACACTAACTATTTTCTATATGATATTTATGGTTCTGCTTCAGCAAAGTGGCGGTATGATGAATGTTTTTACAGAAAGGAATGTTAATAGAGTTATATTTGGATTCGATATTCCTGCTAGTGCTTATCAGTCTATAGAACCTTTCTTCATAATTCTTTTTGGCCCTTTGTATACCTATCTAAGTCGTAAATATGAAACAAATCCATACACATATCCAACTAAATTTGCCAAGGGACTATTTATCATGGGGCTGTCATTTTTTATTTTAGTAGTGGCGATTCCTTTGACAGCTGAAAACGGCGTAATCTCATCGTGGTGGATAAGTTTAAGTTATCTTTTTGAAGCTTTAGGAGAATTATTTATAGGACCAATAGGTTTGGCAATGGTTAGTGTAGTATCTCCTAAAAGAATGATAGGTTTTTTTATGGGAGTATGGGTCTTAAGTTCAGCTTTTGCTAACTTCCTAGCTGCAAGTTTTGGTATATTAATTAGTGGTGATGGCAAATCAGCTGCACTCCCTCCAGTGGAGACAATCTATACTTATTCAAAAGCATTTGGTTATTTCACTTTGTTAGGATGTGGTGCGGCAATTATTTTATTTATTTTATCACCATTTCTAAATAGAAGACTTAGGCAGTTGATAGTTTAGATTTTTAATTAACCTCGACGCTTTAGTGTGTATAAATCCTTACGTCTATCTCTTAGGTTCTTGACACTACCAAACTGATTCAGCTCACGAAGCAGGTTGATATCAACATCTGCAATCAGGATCATCTCTGTATTTGGCGTAGTTTCAGCTTTGATACCTGTAGGAGGGAAAGCAAAGTCACAAGGTGTGAATACCATTGATTGAGCATATTGGATATCCATGTTGTGAACATTAGGTAGGTTACCCACGCTACCTGCTATAGCAACATAACACTCGTTTTCTATAGCTCTCGCTTGGGCACAGTTTCTAACTCTCGAGAAGCCATTTTGAGTATCTGTTAAAAATGGTACAAAAAGAATATCCATACCATCTTCAGCGAGTATTCTACTTAATTCAGGGAACTCTGAATCATAGCAAATCAATATACCAATCTTACCACAATCAGTATCAAACACTTCTAATTTGTCACCGCCTTGAAGTCCCCAAACCATAGCTTCATCAGGAGTTACATGAAGTTTTTCATACTTGTCTACAGTACCATCTCTATGGCATAGGTAGCCAACATTATATAGCTTTCCATCTTTCATTTCAGGCATACTTCCTGTAATGATATTGATGTTGTAAGTTATAGCAAACTCTGAGAATTTATCAGTAATTGTTTGAGTATGTTTAGCAAGTTCTCTAATTGCTTCAGGTTCTGATAAATGGTTATTCTCAGCCATCAGTGGAGCATTGAAAAACTCTGGGAATAATGCAAAATCAGATCTATAGTTTGATACAGCGTTTACGAAGTATTCAGCATGTTGCATTAGTTCATCTAAGCCTTTATATGGACGCATTTGCCACTGAATTAGTCCAAGACGTACATCTCTTTTTATAGGTGCTGCTTCTTTAGCTTCTTCTTCATAATAGATATTTGTCCACTTTAATAGTACTGCAAAGTCGTTAGATTCGGTATCACCCTCTAAATATGATTTGACAACTCTAATCGGTTGAAAATCATTACTCATCTGAAAGCGTAGAACAGGATCGTGTAGCTCTTGTCTTTTTAGTTTGTTGATGTATTGCTGAGGAGTCATCTTATCTGCATACTCATGGTATCCAGGTATTCTACCGCCGATAATAATGCTTTTTAAATTTAGTCTTTCGCATAAGTCTTTTCTGTAGTCATAAAGTCTACGACCTAGGCGCATGCTTCTAAACTCAGGCTTAACAAATAGATCTATACCGTATAGTACGTCACCTTCATCATCATGGGTATTGAATGTGTCATTTCCTGTGATTTCTTTATAAGTATGTTTGTGACCAAATTTTTTATAGTCAACTATGATCGACAAAGCACAGCCAGCTAGCTGATCATTAACTTTTATGACGACTTGCCCTTCAGGGAACTTCTTTATTAGAGTATCGATTTGGTGGTCTTCCCAATAAGGATTTCTAATATTGTAAACCTCTATCATAGCCTCTTTGAGTTCTTGATAGTCATCGGAGCTTAGGTAGTCAAGTTTGATATTTTCTACGTTTATCATGTTTATATTTATTTGTTTAAATTAAAAAAAAGTAGTAAAAAATATAATACTATAATGCTTTATGCTGTAAAAGCTTTAATAAAATTTAAATTTATATTCTTAGATTAGTAATTTTGTATAATTATCTGACATTTTATTTGTATCAACTTAGTCTTCTTTATTATTTCTTGCTATAATATCGTGATTAAATTTTGTCTATTTATTTTTTAAAAACTTTTAAAGGGTTGATTTAAATGAGAACACATTATAGTTCAGATGTTAATGAGAAGTTACAAAATCAAAAAGTAACAATTTGTGGTTGGGTGCATAGACGTCGCGATCATGGTGGAGTTATTTTTCTAGATATTAGAGATAGAACTGGGTTGGTTCAGCTAGTTTTTAATCCTGAAAGCAAGGCTTTTAAAATAGCGGATAGCTTGAGAGGCGAGTTTGTAATTAAAGCTACTGGTACTGTCAATCTACGTCCAGAAGGTCAAGAGAACAAAAATCTTGCTAGTGGTAAAGTAGAAATCATTGGTGAAGACTTAGAGATAGTAAACAAGTCTAAAACAATTCCATTCCAGTTAGATGATTTCCAAGCAACAGGTGAAGATGTCAAGCTTAAGTATCGCTATATTGATTTACGCCGACCAGAGATGCAAAACAAATTAATTACACGTTCTAAAGCTATTAGATATGTGCGCAATTTCTTAGACGATAATGGTTTCTTAGATATCGAGACACCATTTTTGACAAAGGCTACACCAGAGGGCGCTAGAGATTATCTTGTACCGAGTCGTAATTTTAATGGTAAGTTTTATGCTCTTCCTCAGTCTCCTCAGTTGTTCAAGCAGCTACTGATGGTTTCTGGGTTTGATAGATATTATCAAATTGTTAAGTGTTTCCGCGATGAAGATTTGAGAGCGGATAGACAACCAGAATTTACACAGATAGATATTGAGGCTTCATTTATCGATGAAGCTTTCATTATGTCAACTATGGAAAAAATGATTGCTGGATTATTCAAAGAAACTATTGGTGTTGAGTTTAAGACTCCTTTCCAAGTTATGAGTTTTGCTGATGCTATAGATAAGTATGGCTCAGATAAACCAGATCTTAGAATCCCTCTTGAGTTTGTAAATATCAAAGAAGATATGAAGAACGAAGAGTTCAAAGTATTCTCTGGCCCAGCAAATGATCCAGAAGCTCGTGTTATTGCAATGAGAATACCTGGCGGAAATGATAAACTTAGCCGTAAGAAAATTGATGAGTATACTAAGTTTGTTGGTATTTATGGAGCAAGAGGACTTGCTTATATTAAGATTAACTCACTATCTGAAGGTAAAGAGGGATTACAGTCTCCGATCGTGAAAAATATTTCTGAAGAGACACTATTCAATGTAATTGAAAAAACTGGTGCCCAAGTTGGTGATGTATTATTCTTTGGTGCAGCTAAAGCTAAGATTGTAAATGATTCAATGGGTGCTTTGAGAGCTAAAATTGGTGAAGACCTTGGCTTGTTTGATAAAGAGTGGGCACCATTATGGGTTGTTGATTTTCCTATGTTTGAGAAAGATGAGAATCGTTTATATGCTATGCACCATCCATTTACAGCTCCCAAAGCTGAGTCTGTAGAAGAGCTATCAAGTATTAATCCTGAAGACTTAAGCTCAAGAGCATATGATATGGTTATTAATGGTTATGAAGTTGGTGGGGGATCTATCCGTATTCATAAAGAAGATGTCCAAGCAAAAGTATTTAGTTTACTAGGTATCGCTGATGAAGAAGCTCGTGAGAAATTTGGCTTTATGCTTGATGCTTTATCGTATGGTACTCCTGTTCATGGAGGTATTGCATTTGGTGTTGATAGGTTGATTATGTTACTTACTAATACTACAAACATTCGTGATGTTATCGCATTTCCTAAAACTCAGACAGCTAGCTGTTTGATGACAGAAGCGCCATCTAATGTTTCTCTTGAGCAATTAAATGAGCTTGGTATAGCTGTTAAGAAAGAAGATAAATAATCTCTAAGTTAATTCTATTTTTCTCAAAGCCAGAATTATTCATTTTTGCTAGTTATCTACTAAGATAAAGTTATTAAGTAATTTAAGATTCTAAAATATCTTTATTGTCGGTTTTTGTCCAGTGAGCATTTGGTTTGTCTATATATTGAAAGTAATCACTAGTGAAAGCTCCCTGTATACAAGTTTCTCTACTATGTCTAAAAGTAGTATTTTCATTACTCATGATTGCTTCCATCACACCAGGACCTGTTAAATACCAAACACCTAAATCAGATCTGTTAGCTTCGATATTTTTTAGAATAATATCAATATATTCTTTGATTTTTGAGTTATTAGCAGCGGCTGCAAAAAAATAGTTAGTTGCGTAGTACTTTTTAGACTCATCTGTTTCTTTTCTATGCTTAGCTTTTATAAACATTTCGTTATTTTCTTTCAAAAACTTCTCAGGTCTAGCAACAAGACAGCCATCCATATCTATATATAGACCACCATTTTTGTAGATAGCCAATAGCCTCCATAAGTCTGCTTTAGCTGCTCCTACGGTTAGCTTTTTATACGCGCTTAGAGCTTCTGGATGATTTTCGGCAATATATTTATCTGCAGCATCATTATCCATGAATCTATACTCATAGCGTGGAGCCATAAAACGATTAAACAGATAGTTTATATATAGCGGTAGCGTTACCTTATTAGTGAAATTTGTTTGCCAAATAATTCTAGGAATATTTGACTCTTTGTTTGTTTTTATAAGTGGTTTGCTGTAGCTTGGAAGAGTAAATCTTTTTTTTGGGAAAATCTTATGAAAAAGCTTGGATACTAGCTTGACTATATTTCCTATAATTCTGATAAATCTACTGCGTATAATATCGACATTTAGCATAAAAATATAAACTATTGAATGTTATAATCTCATCATTATAACATCCGAACTTTTTTTATGTTACTTGAAAATCAGAGCATCAAAAATGCCCTAGTAATTTTTAAATCAAAACCTGCAAAGGTTGTAGAGATATTAGATAAAAAAATAGAAATAGAAACTTTAGATAGTAAGAATATAAAGTTACCTGCAAAAAATGTCCAAATACTTACAGTTGTAGACCATGATTTCGATTTGGATAAGCTTGAGAGATTAGAAATTCCTGAGTTAGAGTTAACATGGGAATTATTGCAAGAACAGCAACAAACGTCTATTGATGAGTTAAGTGAGCTTCTTTTTGAATCTGTAGGAGCTAATCAAGCTTATACAGTATGGCTTTTGGTTTCAGAGGGAGAGTATTTTAGCTTTAATGAAGACTTTACTATCAATATTCATTCACAAGAGCAAAAAGATCAAATAGTTAGCGATAAACAAGAGAAGCTCAAAAAAGAACAAGAACTAAATGACTTTATAGAGCGTCTTAATAATAAGACTTTTAATATCGAAGACACAAAATTTCTTAAAGAAATAGAAGCTTTAGCAACACTTAAAAGTACAAAATGTCGTTTCTTTAAATACTTAAATATGGAAGAGTCTGAGAATAGTGCGTATAAGTTACTCTTGGATATTGGTTATTGGGATGAATTCTTTAATCCTTATTTATATCGATATGGTGCGGAGTTAGAAAGTAATCCTGCGGAATTTAAATATAATTCTGGGTCAGATAGTCAGCGTGTCGATCTAACACATCTATCCGCTTATGCTATAGATGATGAGGGTAGTAATGATCCTGATGATGCGATTAGTTGGGATGCCCAACAAAATAAAATGTGGGTTCATATAGCTGATCCATCTTCTAGCATAAATTTTGGCGATGAAGTAGATCTTGAAGCTAGGGCGCGAGGTTCTAATTTATATGTGCCAGAGTATATAATCACAATGTTGCCACCTCAAGCAACACAAAAGTTAGGTTTAGGCCTACAAGAAGTTTCTCCAGCTTTGTCAGTAGGATTTAGACTTGATGAGTCAGGTGATATTCATGATATTGAAATATGTTTTAGTAATATAAAAGTTACTAGATATTCTTATGAGTTCGTTGAAGAAAATATCTCTGCTCTAGAACTTGGAGACATAGAGGTTTATGCTAAATATTTCACTGATAAGCGTTTGGCAAAGGGAGCGGTAGAACTTGATTTTCCTGAGATAAAAATATCATTAGATAATGATAAGAATGTCAAGCTAACTGACTTACCACGTTTAAACTCAAGAACATTGGTACGTGATACTATGCTGATGGCTGGAGTTGCGATTGGACAGTTTTGTAAAGAAAATAATATTTGTGTACCTTTTTCGACACAGCCAGAGCACGATCTTGAGCAAGATGATTTAGAGAATATTGACTCAATAGCCGATATGTTTGCAACACGTAAAAAGCTCCAAAGAGGTAAATACTCTACAGAGCCAAGTATTCATGCAGGTATGGGTTTAGATTCTTATGTACAAGTGACAAGCCCTCTAAGAAGATATTTAGATTTACTTGTTCATTATCAATTACGTAATTTCTTAGAAAATAAGCAAATGATTAGTGTCGAAGATGTTGATAATATAATTGCTCAAGTAGACATTCCTATTAAGTCAAATAGACAAACGGAGCGTTTTTCTAATTCACATTGGAAACTAGTCTATCTAATGCAAAATCCTAATTTAGAGTTCCAAGCAACGGTTATTGAAAAACTAGATAAAGGTCGTTTAATGGTTTCTATCGCAGATTTAGCGATGACTAAAAAACTTGCTGTTAGTGGTAAGTATGATTTAAATGATCAGATAAAATTACAAAACACCTCTGTAAACCTTGTTACACAAGAGGCTTTCTTTAAGGTTATTGAAGAGAATTAACCGAGTTCTAACAATAAATCAACAGTTTTATCCACAGGGTGTAAAAAATAGCGTTACATAAATAAGCAATAACATTTTAGCTCTTCAAACGATTGTATATCAATGGTTTGATGTATGTGTTAAATCTTTACTAAATTAGTGAATCAACATTTTTAACAAAAGTTTCATATAGATATAAACAAACTTATCCACAATTGGTGTTGATATTATTCTTTCACAGCTTGAATTACTTAATGTGTAATGCTTTGAGGATTGTTTAACTTTTTAGATATTAATAAATTTTTTAAATTAATGTATCATTCTAATTAATATTAGAAGAATTAGAATTTTTATGAATTACGAGCTTATTGAGTCACCAAAGCAGTCTAAATTTTGCGTTATTTGGCTACATGGTCTGGGTGCAGATGGACATGATTTTGTTGATGTTATCAATTATTTTGATGTTTCATTAGATGAAATTAAATTTGTTTTTCCTCATGCTGATGTTATGCCTGTGACTATAAACATGGGGATGCAGATGCGTGCTTGGTATGATATCAAGTCACTTGATGCAAGTAGCCTAAATAGAGTGGTTGATGTTGAAGGTATTAATGGTTCCATAGCAAAAGTTAACAAGTTAATAGATGGTCAGATCAATCAAGGTATTGCTAGTGAAAATATTATCTTAGCCGGCTTTTCTCAAGGTGGTGTAATTGCAACTTATACAGCTATTACGTCTCAAAGGAGGCTTGGAGGTATTATGGCTTTATCTACATATTTGCCAGCATGGGATGATTTTAAAGATAAGATTACATCTATAAATAAAGGATTACCTATACTAGTTTGCCATGGTACCGATGATCAGGTATTGCCTGAAGTTCTTGGTCATGATTTATCAGATAAGCTAAAAGCTAATGGCTTTGCTAATGAGTATAAACACTATGTGGGTATGCAACACTCTGTATGTATTGAAGAAATAAAAGATATATCAAACTTTATCGCAAAGACATTTAAAATATGAAACAAATAGTTATAGCTAGTCGCGAAAGCAAACTAGCATTATGGCAGACAAATTACGTCAAAGATAGAATTCAACAAGAGTTAAAAATTCCTTGTCAGATAAGTACTATGAAAACACAAGGAGATATTATTCTTGATAAACCTCTTAATAAGATTGGTGGTAAAGCACTGTTTATGAAAGAGCTAGAAATAGCTATGCTTAATGGTAAGGCTGATATTGCAGTGCACTCTCTAAAAGATGTACCTTATCAATTACCAGATGGTTTTTGCTTAGCCAGCTTTATGCCCAGGGAAGACCCTAGAGATGCCTTTGTATCTAATAAATATAGTTCTATAGATGATTTACCGAAAGGTGCAATCGTTGGTACATCAAGTTTACGCCGTAAGGCTCAGCTTTTGAATTATAGAGATGATCTTATAATTAGAGATTTAAGAGGAAATGTTGTAACAAGGCTATCGAAACTTGATGGTGATGAATATGATGCAATTATCTTAGCGAGTGCTGGACTTATTCGTTTAGAGCTTAACGATAGAATAACACAGTATATTCCGGTAGAAATATCTTTACCAGCTGTAGGTCAGGGTATAGTAGTTGTAGAAGCTTTGAGTAAAAGTAGTAAGCTTTTAGAAAAATTACAAAATCTAAACTGTAGTGATAGCTTTTGTGTTGCTACTGCTGAAAGAGCATTCAATCAAGAGCTAAAAGGTGGTTGTCATGTTGCAATTGGTGCATATGCAGAGTTACAAGGTAATCAGATAACTCTCACAGCAATGGTTGCAAGTAGTGATGGTAAGAACATCTTAAAAAGAAAGCTTATAGGAGAGGATCCTATTAAACTTGGTAAATCACTAGCTCAAGAAATGATAGAGCTAGGAGCATATACAATATTGGAGAAATAAGAAATGGGACTTTTATTAGTATTGGTTGGTATCGGTGGTGGCCTTGGTGCCATGTCAAGATTTGCGTTGACTCAAGCAACAGCAAGTATTTCTAAGCAAATTCCTCTGGGTATATTACTCTGTAACGTTATTGGTTCTCTAATTATTGGTATGATGGCAGCTTTTTTGATAGAGACTAAGCTCTTTAATGAAGATATTTCGACATACGTTCGATCTCTTTTTGTTACAGGTTTTCTTGGGGGGTTTACTACCTTTTCTAGCTTTAGTTTAGATATCCTCAATTTACTACAACGTGGAGAGGTATTATTAGCTATTGGATATATCCTTGTTAGTGTAATTGTATCTTTAATAGCCGTTATTTTAGGCTTTTATTTTATAATGGGAGTATATAGATGAAAAGGCTAGTATCTTTGGTTTTAGTAACTTTGCTTATAGCTAGTTGTATACCCTTCCTTGGTGGTGATATGGTAGTTCAAGATAATAGATTTGAATCTGATGGCGGTCGATATGGTCTTGAAATGCAACAAGGAATTTCTGTTAAACAGGTATATGCTGCAATCAAAGAGGCTATAAAACAGCATCCTAAACAGTTTGAAGTAAAGGGTGATGACTATAGTGAACAAAAATCTACAGTATGGACCTATTCTAATAAATATAAAGAACTTGTTACATTTGAAGCAACCCAAAGAAATGACAGAGTATACTTAGAAGTCAGTATGGGCGAACAAGGTCAGTCTAAGCAGGATATGCAAGCTATATATCATATTCAAGATTTGGTACTAAATAATTTACAACAGACAAAATAGTTAGAGCTATTTTTTCAGTATTTTCCAATATCTTATAGTCATATTTAATCTTATTTTTAATCAGCAATAGTAACTTTTTGTCATATATGTATCAGTAAAACTTATATATTAAATAAGAAATATAAATTTGTTTTTAAATTAATTATGGATTTAAATATGTCAAAATTCATGGCCATTTCAGTATTTTATAAAGTAAAAATGAGATAGGGGTAATTATGGAATTTATAAAAAAAGTTTTTGTATCAATACTCATAGTATTTATAGCATCTTGCGCAACTACAGCAGATAATTCAAATACTAAAACAGGAGCTGAGATTGGAGCCGGATCAGGAGCCACAGCTGGTGCAGTAGGAGGTCTAGGAGTAGGTGCTGTTGCTGGAGGGTTGGTAGGTGCAGCTCTAGGATTTGTCTGTACTCTTATGACATTAGGGTTGGGAATAGTTCCATGTATGTCGATAGGTGTTGGAGGCGGTGTTGCCTTAGGTGCTGGAAGTGGTGCAGTGGTAGGTGGTGCCAGCGGTGCAGTAGTAGGTGGCGCTAGTGGTGCTGGAGTTGGGGCTGTTATGGATCACGATAAGTAGAGACTGGTATGAAAAAGTATTTAGTAATAATTTTCTCTGTACACGATAAAAAATATTGAAAGGACTGATTAAAGCCTTATATATTCATTATTTGCGAAAGATGAAAAAGTACTTTAATCAGCTAAGAGGAAGTCTATCTGAAATATTCAATTGGCACAA
>NZ_VXKO01000016.1:0-43993 GCF_008711475.1 Francisella sp. SYW-2
TATCCTACGACGGTCGCTTAGCTTATAACTAAAGCTTTTCACTTTAATTTGACTCCTTAGGTAAAATTATACTAGGGATTTAACTTACAATCCTATGGCTTGACCATAGGATCCACTTATTATGAGCGTTAAACTTGGATTCTACGATCAAGTTGTAGAATGACATATTTCTTTCGGATTAACTATAGGTATTACATCAAATCTTATAAGAAGAGTTTTTGAGTATAAAAATTAGTTTATTACGAAAATACACGAAGGTATAAAAGAAGCTATATTGAGGGAAAACAATTAAAGAAATGGAACAGGTCTTGGAAAGAACGGATCATTAAAGAGTTAAATCCCAATTGGGTAGGATTATATGAATATATTTGTAAATAAAAATAATTTGTCATACCCGCGTAGGCTAGTACTTATGATTTATGAGATTCTCATCTACAAGAGAATGATGGAGTGAAATAGAGGGAGAGACGAGGTGAATAGTCCTAAAATTAAATTACCAAGAGGTAATTGTAATTTTTTTATCTAAACCATTGTTCATTTTTGATTTTATCTTTTCAAGATTCTCGGATGTTTGTAAACCTGATTTTGCATCAGAGTGCTGTATTACATGACTAGAATTAATTAGAGCATATTTGATAGCTTCTTTTATAGGCTTATCTTTATAAATATTTGCACAGAATGTTGAGCTAAATGAGTCACCTGCACCAAGAGTGTTAACAACGTTATTAATTCTCAAAGATTCACTATGGTATATCTTGTCTTTAGAAGCAGCATATACACCATTAGCACCATCTGTAACTACAATTATTCTTACACCTAAATCTAAACAGATTCTAAAGAAATCTTTAAGTCTAAAGGTAGAGTTCAAAAAGTCACTCTTATTACTGTCAAGAGGAGTTTCCAGCCTATCTTTTGATTCTATAATATCTTTGTCATCAGATGATAAAAGTGACAACATCAGTTTTTGAGCTTCTTGGAAATTTAAAACGAGAATATCTATACCAAACATTGAATCTTTGATAAAACTTTCACCAACACTCAGCTGACTAGAACCTGGGTTGATGGCTACTTTTGTATTGTTATCCGCTGCTAATTTGACTATCTCTGGTAGTCTAGCAGCAGATGATTTGCTCAGCGATGTGATATAGATAAAGTCGCTCTCTATAATTGCTTTGGATGGTAGGTCATCTTGCAAAATATCTTTGTTAGCACCCCTATAGGCAAAAATTGTTCTATCTCCACTTAGAGTGGGTACAACGTAAGATGTTGCTGTACCATAACTGTTTGAATAACGAATGTTAGAAATGTCTATACCGTGTTCTTTAAGTTCGTTAGTTATTTGTTCACCTGCAATATCTTTGCCAATCTTTCCAAAGAAACTAACGTCTATATTTTGTTTCTTAAAAGAGACTGCCGCATTAGTTGCTCCACCACCTGAAAAAGATTTTTGCTCAGTAACTTCAATTTTAGCTCCTTCTTCGAGAAGCATAAAAGATTGAGTTGTATCCTTCTTTTGCATATTCATAGTGAACATTTCTTCATATTCTATAATGGTGTCAAGAGTTGCGCCACCGATTGTTAGAGCTTTGATCTTTTTCATTTCACAGATACTTGAAAATTAATAGTAATATTTACCGCATAGCATACCATCAATTACAATAAGGGTAAATAATATTAACTGCGTATCAATTTATATGCTAAAAATAAACCTTTTTTATAGAAAAATGTCTAATAAGTTAGTATTATTTTAACAAAATATTATTATGCATAGTTTTTATAAATTTTATAAAAGGAGATTTCCAAGATGCCGTCTAAGCCAGTAAAAAAGGATCACCGTGGGTATATTATGCCAATTGGTGGTGGAGAAGATAAGTTTGCAAGCCCAACGGTACTAGAGAAATTTGTTGAGCTTTCAGGTGGAAGCGACGCAAAGATAGCTGTTATTCCTACAGCATCAAAACTGCCAGATACAGGAGATATATATGTTGATATTTTCTCTAAGATGGGAGTCAAAGATGTTTATAACCTAAAGATTGAAACTCGTTTAGATGCGACTACTAATAAAGATTATCAAGATCAGCTTGCTCAAAGCACAGGTATCTTTATGACAGGTGGGAATCAACTTTTACTTTCTACTACTCTTGGTGGTACCCCAATAGCACAGCTTATTCGTAGATTAAATGCAAAAGGTGTAAATGTTGCAGGTACTTCTGCTGGTGCGGCCTTTATATCTGGCTTTATGATTGCTGGTGGTCAGGCAGGTCTTATGCCTAGGTGCAATATGGTTAACCTTGCTCCTGGATTAGGTTTAACTAATAAGTTATTAGTAGATCAGCACTTTTCTCAAAGAGATAGATTAGGGAGGCTTCTAGCTGCATTATCATACAATCCTTACATGGTTGGTGTTGGTATTGATGAAGATACATCAGCATTACTAAATTCTGAAAATGTGATTGAGGTTGTTGGTTCTGGTATGGTAACTATTATAGACTTCTCTCACCTTAAGCATTCATCACTACATAATGCTCGCAACAATGCTCCTATTAGTTTAGTTGATATTCGTATGCATATGCTTTTAGAAGGTCAAAAGTTTGATCTTAATACTTGTCTTGTAGAGTTCTAATACTTTATTTATGCCTAATTTATTTATCTTCTAATCTTTTAGCCAGTTTCATTTATATTTGTTGTATGACATTTTAAGTATCTTAGATATAATCGTTATTTAATATGGAGTGATAATTTGAAACTGGAGCTATTATGCAAAAAATTATAATTCATGGTGGGTGTGGAGCTAGAGAAGATAAAAACACATCATTTGGTGACTATCACCAACATTTATTACCAATTGTTCAAAAAGCATATAATTACCTAAGAGATATCGACGATGCAAACGAGGCTGCAGTGTTTGCAGCTAAACTTCTCGAAGACGATGAGATATTTAATGCTGGTACAGGTTCAAGAGTTCAGCAAGACGGACAAATTAGAATGTCTGCATCTATAATCGATAGCGAAAAACAAAAGTTTGCGGGTGTAATAAATATTCAAAATATAAAGAATCCCATAGATGTTGCAAATAGATTAATGCAACAACATCATAGTGTTTTGGGTGGGAATCAAGCTACTACATTTGCGCATGATGTCATGGGTTTAGTAGAATATGATCCAATGACTAAAAAAAGATATCAAGAATATTTAGAACTTAAAAAAGGTTACACAGGTACAATAGGAGTTGTAGCTTTAGATTCTAAAGGCAAAATCTGTGCAGTTACTTCAACTGGAGGAGCAGGCTTTGAATATCCTGGAAGAGTAGGAGATAGTCCAACTGTAGCAGGTAATTTTGCGAACGAATGTATGGGCATATCATGTACTGGTATTGGCGAGCATATTATCAATCAAGCAGTAGCTGCAAAAATAGCGACAAGAGTCAAAGATGGGATGTCATTATCGCAAGCGGTAGATAAATCTATTGCTGAGAGTGATGTTTATGGAGATTATGTTGGTCTTATAGCTATTGATAAAAAAGGAAATATCTGTTCAGGATCGACATCTGTAGCACAGACCTTATATGCTTATGCAGATGGAAATGATCTAAAAACTTTTTATGAAGAAAAAATGTAATAAAATACTTATAAAAGTGTTGACTTAAACATGTAGGTGTATGTATAATACTCGTCATTGGCCTGATAGCTCAGTCGGTAGAGCAGAGGATTGAAAATCCTCGTGTCGGTGGTTCGATTCCGCCTCAGGCCACCATTAAGTTAAGATTGTCGGAGCATAGCGCAGCTTGGTAGCGCATCTGGTTTGGGACCAGAGGGTCGGGGGTTCAAATCCCTCTGCTCCGACCATTTTTTGATGCGTCTGTAGCTCATCTGGATAGAGCATCGGCCTTCTAAGCCGAGGGTAGCAGGTTCGAATCCTGCCAGACGTGCCATTACAATGTAAATTAGCAATTTGTAATGGTGGTTGTAGCTCAGTTGGTAGAGCCCCGGATTGTGATTCCGGTTGTCGTGGGTTCAAGTCCCATCAATCACCCCAGAATATTGCGGACGTGGCGAAATTGGTAGACGCACTGGATTTAGGTTCCAGCGGGCAACCGTGGGAGTTCGAGTCTCCCCGTCCGCACCACAAAGAAATTTTATTCATTTTTCAATATTTAAAAAGTTTTTATCATATTTATTTTGTGATTGAAAAGTCATATATTTAAATATAAAGTATAATTCTCAAATATATAAATTTTTTTATAATAAATGAATCGTTTTTCAAAAAGACACGTTTTTTTTGCTTCAGCAAGTACTATTGTTGAATGGTATGATTTTATGCTTTTTGCTTACTTAACACCTATCATTGCAAGCGTGTTTTTTCCAGATTTTAGCAAATATACTGCTATATTGATGACTTTTGGTGTTTTTGCTGCGGGCTTCTTTATGGGTCCTATTGGCAGTATGGTTATGGGGAGTTTTGGTGACCGCTTTGGTCGCAAAAAAGCCTTAATTATTTCTGTGGTTATGATGATATTACCAATATTTGTAATCGCTATATTTCCTACATATCAAAGTATTGGAGTATTGGCTCCAATTATTTTGGTTGTGATGAGGCTACTACAAGGGTTTTCTATTGGAGGATCTTATGGTGGTGTTATGGTTTTTATGATTGAGTCTACGAAACCAGATCGAAGAGGGTTTATTGCAAGTTTTGCTACGATGTCATCAGGTACTGGAGTGTTTTTAGCATCATTAGTCGCAATGATTTTATTTGGGGTATTTAGTCATGAGGTTCTTGAACTGTGGGGCTGGAGAGTGGGTTATGTTATTGGGCTTGTTCTAGCATTACTTGCTTTAGTAATGAGATTGCTTATACCCGAGAGTAATTCTTTTGAAGAGTTAGAGGCTCAAGGTGATATTTCAGTAAAGCCTGTTAGGGAAATGTTTAGTATTCAAAAGAAACCTCTCTTTTTTGCAATTGCTTTGTCTGCGTATGCGAACATAATGTATTACTTGGTTCTATCTTATTTAAGTAATTACTTTGTTGAATTAAATTATTCTGAATTCTTCTCTCTAGCTATAGTAACTATATTTAGTTTGATATTCTCTTTTTCTGCACCTTTATGGGGATACTTGAGTGATCGTTTAGGCAGGAAGCCATTGGTCAAATTTTCTATTATAGTTTATTTATTTTTTTCATATCCTAGTTTCATGATTATGGGTACAGGAACTGCAGCACTTGTACTTTCAATGATTGTTTTGAGTGTACCGTTAATGGCTGTATGGGGAGCTTATGGTGCAGCGGCGCCAGAGTTATTTAGTACGAAGTATCGTTATAGTGGTAATGGTCTAAGTTACAATATTGGTAATTCATTTTTTGGAGGTACAATCCCATTTATTGCAACGTCGCTAGTTGTGTCTACAGGAAGTTTATTAGCTCCGGCATGGCTTTTGATTGTGGCTTCAATATGTATGATACCTGTAGTATATCTCATGCCTGAAACAAGACATGTGGAAGTTTAGTGAAAAATAAATTTAGTTTTCTCGTGCTGTATATTTATTAATCATAGTGTTATAATTATTTTTGAATTTTGTTATATACGGAGTAAATGCTTTGGATTTTTGGTTAATTATAATAGTATTCATAATTTTATGTTTGTATCTGATAATAGAGAATATTGTACATAATGCTAGTATCAAAAGCATTCCAATTAGAATTCATGTGAATGGAACCAGAGGTAAATCAAGTGTTGCAAGGTTAATTGCTGCTGGAGTTAGGGCTGGAGGATATAGAACTGTAGCAAAAACTACCGGTACATTGGCTAGATATATAGATGTTGATGGATCTGAGACGCCAGTTTTTAGGATTGGTTTCAGTAATATTGCTGAACAGGTTAAAATTATGTTTAAAGCAAGACGTGCGAAAGCAGATGCTATAATAATTGAATGTATGGCTCTTCAACCATTACTTCAATCGTTGTGTGAATTGAAATTGATTAAAGCAACTCATGGTGTTTTGACTAATGCTCGCCCAGATCATTTAGATGTTATGGGTCCAACTGAAAGAGATGTAGCGAAAGCTTTAGCTGGAACAGTTCCGGTAAAGTCTAAGTACTTTACAGCAGAAGACGTGCATATTGATTTTTTTGAGTATGCTTGTAAAGATAGAGATACAGAGCTTGTTGTAGCTACAGCAGATGATGCTGAGTTAATTTCAGAAGAAGAAATCAATAAGTTTGTTTATTCTGAATTTAAAATTAATGTTGCTTTGGCTTTAAAAATAACTGATGATCTAGGGATTCCTAGAGATGTCGCACTTAAAGGTATGTGGGAAGCTACTCCAGATCCTGGTGCTATGACGGAGTATAATTTTGATATTAAAGATTCTGAAATGAATTTTGCTAATGCTTTTGCTGCGAATGATCCTGTCTCAACTAAAATGCTTTGGGATAAACTTTATGAAAAGTATAGAGACTGTGATAAAAAAGTTTTAGTTGTAAACTGTAGAGCTGATAGAGAAGATAGATCTAAGCAAATTGCAGAAGCTATACTAAATTGGGAAAAACCAGACTTAGTTACTCTTATAGGTACTGGTACAGATGTATTTGTTTCCTTTTATAAAAAATACTCTAAATCTTTGGGTATTAAGCCTGCTCAAGTTACTGTGTGTGAAGATATGCAGCCTCTAGAGATTTTGGAAAAGATTAATGCCACACAACCAGCGGGCTCATATATGCTTGTGGGAGTTGGTAATATTAAAGATATTGGTATGAGCTTAGTTGATTATTGTGATCAGAGTCATAAGCAAAAGCATAATTTATAATTTTTTAAAATAAACAGGAGAAAATATGGATCCATTAACGCTCTCGATAGGTATTGGTCTTATTGTTGGTTTAGTTTTTGTATCGCTTTTAGGTTTATCTACAGGTGGTATGGTTGTACCAGGTTACTTTGCACTAGAGATGGGTGCTCCTGACAGAGTTATAGTAACTATTATTATATCAATCATAATCTTTGGTATAGTTAGATTTATGTCAAAATTCATGATTATTTATGGTAGAAGAAGAATTGCTATAACAGTCCTTTTATCATTTATACTGGGCACAATTTTTAATATATTGTTCTCACAATATCTGACAACGAGTTTTTATTCAAATCAGATTCAGGTTATAGGATATATTATTCCAGGACTTATAACTTTATCAATAGATAGACAGGGTCTTATCGAAACAGTAGGATCTTTATTGATCGCTTCTATTATTATACGTTTGTTATTAATAGTTTTAATTGGACCTCAAATAGTAGGAATATAATATGAAAACGATGTATTGGCACCGTAAATTTTTATCTAGGTATATCATCTTATTTTTAAGTATTTTTATGATTATATCTTTATACATAGTTGAGAAAAACCTAGTTGTTGAAACTAAGGGTTACACTCAAAAATTGCAAGCAGCAGAATTGACAGAAAAAGCATTCAATTTGACTCAAAGATACTTTATGTCAAAAGGGTATCTATGTAGAAAGATGGGTGATGTCTCTTGTACAGGGCTTATAGGTTTATCTATGACCGAGATTACTACAGATTCTGGTGATTTGTATGCAAAAAGATCTTCTGTCAACCCTAATATGGCTGCTATATTTGTTAGTTGGTTAAGCCAGCTCAATCTAAAAGAAGGCGATACAGTTGCATTACAAGAAACAGGGTCGTACCCTGCATTAGATATAGCTATGTTATCAGCTATTAAGACATTGAAGCTTAAGCCTTTAATTATATTTTCAGCTGGAGCATCGCAGTTTGGTGCAAATAGACCAGGATTTACATGGCCTGACATATACAAGAACTTAGTTGAAAAAGGAGTTTTTGATTATGATGTTATAGGTATTACTTTGGGAGGTTCTCATGATAATGGTTATGGAATGACTCCTGGCGCTATACTTAAATTAAATGATGCGATAAAAAGAAATGACTTTAAGGTAATTAATATTCCATATAAAGATTCTACAAACACTTCTGTTGCAAAGCGTCTTGAAATGTACAAAGAAGCTGCGGGCGAGGATAGTATAAAAGCTTACGTAAATGTAGGTGGTAATATGGCTTCTATTGGTTTGAAGCAGCCAAAAGTAAAAGTTGAAGACTCTGATAAGAAGTCAAAGAAAGATAAAAAAGCAACTGCTAAAAGTTCTGATGAGCAAATTCTTAAACTACATAGTTTCCCTACAGGAGTAACTACTAAGCTCCCTCCTGAATATAGTACAGTGAACTCTGTAGCTGTTAATTTCTTGAAAGATGATATACCTGTAGTAAATGTTAGAGATATAAACTCTAGTATCATTAAAACATATGGTATGACTTATAATCCAACTACTGTAGTTCCACCTGGACAGGGGGCTGTGTTCTCGCAGAAAAAATATAATACTACATTAGCAGCAGCATTACTTATTATTGATATTGCATTGATAGCCTTTATGGCATTTATTTCAAGAAAATATTTAATTTCTTTCAAATCAAAGTAGTTATAAATTGCTTTGGCCTTTAATTCAATTTATCATTTAATTAGATATTATTAAAAAATATTGGTTAAATATGTTTTGTTTTTATAGCCTAAACCATTTAATTTCTAAATATCTTCCTATTGAAGAAAGAGTTAAGATAGCTAGAGCATATATATTCGGTGCTGATGCTCATGAAACTCAAGTAAGAAGTTCAGGAGAGCCTTATTTTACTCACCCTGTAGCTGTAGCTTGTATACTTGCTGAACTTCATATGGATGTTGACACTATTATAGCCGCATTGCTACACGATGTAGTTGAAGATACTGATCATACAGCAGAGGATATTGCTAACTTATTTGGAGATAAAGTAGCAGAACTGGTTGAAGGAGTAACTAAGCTTACACAAATTAGGCATAAAAACAAAATAGAGCAGCAAGCAGAAAATTTTCGTAAAATGCTGCTTTCGGTCACTAAAGATGTAAGAGTCATTTTTATTAAACTTGCTGATAGATTGCATAATATGAGAACACTGGCTCCACTAAAGCCAGAGAAAAAGCGTAGGATATCTAAAGAGACTTTAGATGTATTCGCTCCTCTAGCTCATAGGCTAGGTATCAACACTCTTAAAGAGCAGTTAGAAACTCTTGCATTCGAAGGGATGAATCCATACCGTTACCATATATTAGAAGAAAAAGTAAAAAAAGTAGAAAAAAATAAGGAAAAAGTTTTTCAGCAAGTTAAGGATGCATTGGTTGATAAGCTAAGTGGTATTGTTATCGATGATGGTATCAAAGCACGTAAAAAAACCTTATATAGTATTTATAATAAAATGCGTAAAAAAGGTATCTCATTTGATGAGATTATGGATATGTATGCTTATAAAGTTATTGTTCCTAATAGAATTGATTGTTATGTTGCTCTTGGTAAAGTTCATGAGCTTTATAAGCCTATTCCTCAAAGGTTTAAAGATTATATTGCTACACCAAAAGCTAATGGTTATCGTTCGATACATACAGTTGTTTTAGGACCATATAACATACCTTTAGAGATACAGATAAAAACAAATAATATGGATCGTCAAGCGGAGTACGGTATCGCAGCTCATTGGAGCTATAAAATAGGCGAGAAAACTGACAAAGCACTGCAAAGATGGCTTAAAAAGATATCAGATATAAATGTTTATACAGCTAGCTCAGTTGAATTCTTAGAAAATGTCAAATCAGATATATTTAGTAATGATGTGTTTGTATTTACTCCTCAAGGAGATATCGTTGAGTTACCTATTAATTCTACATGTATAGATTTCGCTTACTTTATTCATACGGATATTGGTAATAAATCTATATCTGCTAGAGTAAATAGAAAGCCAGTACCTCTAAATTATCGCTTAAAACAGGGTGACAATATTGAAATTGTAACCTCAGCTGTTGCTGATCCTAACCCTGCTTGGTTGGAGTTTGCAGAAACTAGTAGGGCGAAATCAGCTATAAAAGATTTCTTGAAGCAACAATATAAAAATATAGATTATATTCGAGGAAAAGATATTGTAGAAGGGGAGCTTAGATTACTTGGTGTAGACTTGAGAGAGGTTCCTAATGAAATTGTAGATGGAGCTTTATTTAATTATGAAGGAATAGATACTATAAATCGTTTTTATTTAGATACTGGGCTTGGTTTAATTGATCCTAATAATTTTATCGATTTTATTGTTAAAAATTTCAATGATATGCGTAGTGCTTATAAGAAATCATCTATGTCTAAAATACAAATTCGCTATGGAGATGATTCACGTATAGCAGATTGTTGCTTACCATTACCAAATGATGAAATAATCGGTATTGTTAACGATGACGGCAATGTTGAGGTGCATAGAAAAAGTTGTAATGAACTTTACTCTAAAACTAAAGATGGGCAAGTAAAACAAATCAATGCTGACTGGTTTACAAATGCTGATGATGATCCTAGTTTTAGAGCTAGACTTTCTATTACTCTCAAAAACATTCCAGGAGCTATAGCTAAGATAACGGCTACTTTTGCAAGAGAAGGAGTGAATATTAGAAGCTTTGATATGATGTTTGTTGACAAAAAGCATGCGAAACTTGCTTGTGTAGTAGTTGTCAGGAATAGAAGAGAGTTATATTTACTAATCCGTTTAGTAAGAAAAATAGATGTTTGTGCGGATATTGAGAGAATCTTAAATAAATAAATTTTATTTAAATGTTAGTCCTAGCATTAAAAGCATGGATTAATGTTTGTTGGTCTAAGTATTCTAACTCACCACCAAAAGGGACACCAAACCCAATTCTAGAGATTTTTATACTTTTATCAATCATTTGGGAAATAAAGTGAGCTGTTGTCTCTCCCTCTATGGTAGGACTAATTGCCAAGATGATTTCACTGATATCTCTATCGGTAATAATTTGCTCTAAGATATCAAGTTTGAGCTCGTTTGGTCCGATACCATCAAGAGGAGATATTCTACCATTTAGTACAAAGTACTTCCCTTTGAAAAAACCAGCTTCTTCGATAGCAATCAGATCTAGCATACTCTCAATAATACATAATTTAGATTCATCTCTACTTTGGCTACTACAAATCTGACAAATGTCTTCTTCTGTAAGAGATTGGCAATATTTACATTTTTTGATGTTTTCAGCCGCATCTAAGAGTGAGTTAGCAATTGCAACAGCCGTTTCTGGAGACTTATCAAGCAGGTGTAAAGTGAGTCTTTGTGATGATTTTTTACCAATAGTTGGTAATTTACGTAAAGACTCCATTACAGCAGTGATTTTAGGAGAGAATATCTTACTGTCCATTATTTAAAAGGGAAGTTAAATCCATTAGGTAAATCTATACCGGCATCCTTTGCCATTTTACCAATATCTGCAGAAGATGAATCACTTTCTACTTTTTTCACTGCACTATTTATCGCTGCTGCGATTAGGTCTTCTAGCATTTCTTTATCTTCCGACAGTAGCGAGTCATCTATAGTGACTTTTTTAACATCATACTTACCAGTCATTATTATGCTAACAAGTCCAGCTCCAGATTCACCAGTTACTTCCATATTTTCACGCTCTTCTTGAGCTTTTTTCATTTGTTCTTGCATTTTTTGAGCTTGCTGCATTAGCTTTGACATATCAAAGTTCATTTTTAATCCTTATTTTTTATTCAAAATTTCTTCTACAGATCTTAATATCTGTTCACTAGAGTCTTTTATCAATGTTTTTTTTGCTTTTTCTGATAATTCTTGGAGTTTATTTTTATCATCATAAAGTGGCTTTATTATATCTATTAAATTCTCTAAAGTCATTTGATCTTGTCTGAGACAGAATCCTGCGTGATTCTTTACCATAGTTTGAGCATTAAAAAACTGGTGATCATCTACAGCTGATGGTAATGGTATAAATATTGCGGGGACGCCAGCTATAGCAGATTCTGAAACAGTTAGAGCTCCTGCTCGACAAATTAGTATGTCAGCCCACTCATAAGCTTCGGTCATATTTGTTATATATGCAGATATATCCTTAATATGACCTTGAGGTACTTTGTCATAGCTCTTTTTAGTGGCTTCAAAAGATAGCTTACCTGTTTGGTGCCATACATTTATGTTTATCTTTTGTTTAGCAGCATTGATAATTAGCTCTGGTATAATCTCATTTATACTTTTAGCTCCTTGACTGCCTCCTAAAATAAGAAGATTTAATTCACTGTTTTTAGTTATATTTTTTACTTTACTATTAAGCTTAACAATATCGTCTCTAACAGGGTTACCAACAATCTTTGTTTTTGCCATCTGTTTAGAATTAAGTCGTTGATGTATATCCTGTATCTCGAAGGCTAAGCATATTTTTGTTGCAAGTTTAGCTAGTATTCTGTTGGTTAAGCCAATTTTTGCATTTTGTTCATGTATTATTATAGGAATATTTTTTTGTGCAGCAGCTAGGCATATAGGCCCAGATACATAACCTCCAAAACCTATAACTAAGTCTATTTTTAGTTTTTTGAGTATCTTACGTGCTTTTAGAGTGCTTGATATAAGTTTAAATGGAAAAGTTATTTTTCTTATAATCCCTTTGCCTCTCACTCCAGAAGATTTAATATGTTGCATGTTAAAGTGTGTAGGTACAATTTCTGCCTCCATACTATTAGGAGTTCCAACCCATATCACATTAGCTTCGTATTTTCTTAATAGTTCAGCTACTGCAAGAGCTGGATATATATGTCCACCGGTACCGCCAGCGGTAATAATTATGTTTTTGTTTTTCAAGCTCATAAATACCTACAAATTAACTTTTGATTTTCAAATTAATTTTAAAGGATTTTTATGTTATTATCATCTATTAGCTAAAATATAAAGATGTTTTGTTAAAGAGGAATTATGGCTGAAATAAATCAAAACTACTTATACACAGACTCTAACTTATGGGTTGAAATCAGGGGTAATACTGCAAGAGTAGGAATAGATGATTATTCTCAAAATGAGTTTGGAGAAATCGTTTATGTTGATTTGCCTAAATTAGGTAATCAATATTCAAAAGATGATGAAATTTGTGTAATAGAATCTGTTAAAACGGCATCAGATATTTATACACCTATATCAGGGAAGATTATAAGTATAAATAAAGAGTTGATAGATAATCCAAAGTTGATTAACCAATCGTGCTATATAAAGGGATGGTTGTTTGAAATTGAGATGTCTCAACCTGGAGAAGCTGAAGAATTATTACTCCCTGAAGATTACAGGAGTCATGTTGAATAAACTCTTTTTATTTATTTCTATATTTTTACTTATATCATCTGGTCAAGCTAGTGATGAATACCTTAATTATTGCAAAATATATAATCCTAAAAAAGGTATAGAGTATGAAACTCATACCAAAATATCTTTAGACTTTTGTCTTTACTATTTAGATAAGTGTAACAAGAAATATAATAATAAGTGCAATGCAAAAATGAATGGTTATCAGGGTCTATATAATACGAATAATGCACTGGCAACAATGCATCTTATATATCGTGATAATCTAGATAATCATAATAGCTAATAAGAGCTATGTAAATATGAATAATTTTATATGTGGTTACAAATAGATCTAAGAATTATTTTATTACACAAGATATGTTGTTTAAGTCACCACTGACCAGATATGTAACACTTGTTTGGTTGTTTGTAGGTAATGGACATTTTATGTATGCAGAGCTGTCATTACCTTTAGATGCAGTAGTTTTATTCCAAGGGGTAATGGTTATCTGATTATTAGCTAGATTTATATTTCCTAGGCTGCTAGACCATGCTCGTGCAGTTACAGTATCATCTGAATTAACTTGATAGAAAGGAGTATTCGCGTTGATAGTGACATTTATTTCTTTGTCGACTACAGGAGGTGTATCTCCTGAGTCTTCTGAATTTGTTACTTTAATATCGAGATCTTTCTGCCAAGCTTCGGCCCCAGGAATTTCACTAGAAATAACAATTTTATAATTTCCAGCTTTGATATTGTCTATTTGTAGTGCTAAGTTATATGTATCCATTGGAGATATTTCAATATCTGATTTCCTATAAACTTGATTACCATTTTGATCTTGCAATACAACAGATACATTTGCATTAGTTGAACTGTGAGACATTATTTTGGCATTTATATATAGTTTATTGTCAGATCCAACGCTATATTCACTATTGAAGTCCATCAAATGCAGTTCATTTTTAACATTTTGATCTGCTCGCTGATAGTAGAAACTAATTTGACTATATGGCTTGTTAGCAGTTTGATAAACATAAACAGCGTTATTGTTTGGAACAACATCATTGTTTTCATTTTTAACACCTGCGATAACATGATTATCTAAGTCAGTAGCGCTAAGAGTATTTATCTTATTTGTTAGCTGTGTAAATAAATCACTTGTGCTCATAGCTTTTGGTACCGTTAGCAAAGGATATTCATACATAGTACCATCTTTGAACAGTTGTAAAGTGATCTTATCGCCTTCTTTAATATTTAAAGGGTTGATGGTGAATTTAGTTGCCTCTATTGGAAACTTATCTGTAGGATCATTTTGTTGTTCATGCTCTCTAACGTATTCCCATGGTCCCCACTGTCCAGCACCAGGCTTTTGCCCAGGATTTACATACCATTTGTTTTGATATATTTTATTTTCAAAGATGACCTCTGTTCCTGGTGTTGGATAAGATTTAGCAGGATCGTATATAGGAATACTAGATTCACCTGAATTATCATCAGGGTTGGTAGTATCACCATTTGGTAAGATAACAGATCCAGCAGGCTTGTCGTTTGTAAAGTCTAAGTCTAATAAATTGTAAAAACTCATTCTCGTGTCATCTACATCCCATTCAGCCATTATAATTTGATAACCTGATCTACTAGGTAGTGTACAAGTAAATGTTAGACCCTCCTGAGGTGGCTGGTTAGGAGCTATCCATGTTGGTTGTGGGTTGTAGCAATTTAGAGGTTGCTCTTCAAAACTGTCACGTGTAAGTAATTTGTCTGGATCCCAATTAGGCTTAGTTATATAGAATTTGAAATGCTTAGATTTGTGATTAGCTGTAAAGAACCATTTTATTTGTAGTGGTTGTCCTGGACGCACTACAGTTTTTGCCCAGCGACTTTGCTCTTGCTCATCTAATGGTTCAAAACCTGCCACATCAGCACTACCTATATTATTATCTAAAGCACCTAAGTTGAATAATCCATCTGCTTGTTCAATTGACTGAGGTTCGTACTGAGCACGAGCTCCACAATTTTTATTTTTCCCTTCTTTGCATAACAGCGCACGAGAAGCCGGACTTTCAACATATCCGTGTGAGTAAGCTTGTGTGCTTGCTAATAAAATTAGCCCGGTAGTCAAAGTGATTTTGTTAAGTTTCATAATAAGACTCCTTATCTACATTATCTAATAACACAGATATCAATAAAATACCTGTATTTCTATATTATCAATTACTAAAAGTAAATTGAAATGCCTGTGTATTGGTACTTTTGGGTTACAGAAAATTAATAAAAAGGGCTTTTAAATTAAAAATTAATGAATATTGTGATTAGTTAACTTATACCTTTAATTTTTATTTAATAAAGAGGGATTTTATAAAGTATCAATTGACTTGAGGTTATAAATTTAAACTTTGCATAAATTTATATTATGGTTTTAGGTATGTTGATAATATTATTATATGTTGAAATTGTTAGAGTAGACTTGTGTCAAATTATATTCCATGAATTGATTATTAATTTACATAGCAAAGCCTATAACATATAATAAACGCTATAAAATTTTCGATAACTTTATTAAACAGATAAGACTTAGTAGATATGATAAATATTAAATTTCCTGATGGCTCGATAAGAGAGTTTGAAAAAGGCGTTAATTCATTACAAGTTGCAAAATCTATTTCTCCAGGTTTGGCTAAAGTAACTGTGGGAGTATACATAAATGGTCAGTTAACAGATGCTAAAGATATTATTGAGAATGATTGTGAATTAAGGCTTATCACAACAAAAGATTCTGAAGGCTTAGAAATTTTACGCCATTCATGTGCGCATCTTTTAGCTCATGCAGTCAAAGAGTTGTATCCAAATACAGAAGTTACGATTGGACCTGTTGTTGACAATGGATTTTATTATGATTTTTCTTTCAAAGAAGCTATTGGTGAGGCAGATTTGCCGAAGATCGAAAAGAAAATGAAAGAGCTTGCTAAGAAAGGGACCCCTGTAAGTTATAAAGTTGTTTCTAAAGACGCGGCTATAGAGTTTTTTAAAGCTCAAGGTGAGAATTATAAAGTTGATATAATAGATAGTATTCCAGCAGATCAACAAATTAAGATTTACACTCAAGGGGAGTTTAGTGATCTTTGTCGTGGTCCACATATACCAAGCACATCTGTTATCAAAGCTTTTAAGCTTACTAAGTTAGCAGGAGCATATTGGAGAGGTGATTCTAATAATGAAATGTTGACTCGTATCTATGGAACGTGTTGGGCGACTAAAGAAGATTTAGATCAGTACTTAAATATGTTAGAAGAAGCAGAAAAGCGCGATCATAGAAAAATTGGTAAAGCTTTGGATTTATTTCACTTTCAAGAAGATTCACCAGGCATTGCTTTTTGGCATGATAATGGTGTTAGAATTTGGCGTGAAGTAGAGGATTACATGCGTGCTTCAAATAAAAAATATGGGTGTAGTGAAATAAGGACTCCTTTGATAGCAGATTTTAGTCTGTGGGAAAAGTCAGGACATGCTTCAAAATATGCTGAGAATATGTTTGCAACAAAATCTGAAAATAGAGATTTTGCAATTAGACCGATGAACTGTCCAACTTGTGTACAAGTTTATAATACAAAGCTTCACAGTTATAGGGATCTGCCTATTAGAATGGCTGAGTTCGGAATAGTGCATAGGAATGAACCATCGGGGTCTTTGCATGGATTATTAAGGGTACGCAGTTTTACTCAAGATGATGGCCATGTCTTTTGTGCTCCAGAACAAGTTGAAGAAGAAGTGATCTTAATGGTTAAACAATGTTTTGAGGTTTATCAAGATTTTGGGTTCAATGATTTTACAGTCAAGATCGCACTTAGACCAGATAAGAGAATAGGTGATGATGAGATCTGGGATAAGTCTGAGCAAATGCTAAAAAATGCTCTTGATGCTCATAATGTGAATTATGAGCTATTGCCAGGTGAAGGTGCATTTTATGGCCCTAAGATTGAGTTTCATTTAAAAGATGCTATTGGTAGAAGTTGGCAGTGCGGAACAATACAGTTGGATTTCTCTATGCCTGATAGGCTTGGAGCTACATATATTGACAAAAATGGTAATAAGCAAGTTCCTGTAATGTTACATAGAGCTATTGTGGGATCTTTAGAAAGATTTATTGGGATGTTGATAGAGCATTATGCAGGGAATATGCCTTTATGGTTAACACCTGTGCAAGTAGCTGTCATGGGTATCAGTAATCATCAAGATGAATATTGTCAAGAAGTCTTTGAAACCTTAGAAAAAAATGGTGTTCGAGCGAAATTAGACTTGAGAAATGAAAAAATAGGGTTTAAAATACGTGAGCATACTCTTTTGCGTGTTCCATACCTTGTTATATTGGGTAAAAACGAGCAAGAGCAAAAGATTGTTACTATAAGAAAGCATAACGGTGAAGATCTTGGGCAGATGTCTACAGGAGATTTTTGCACTTTCTTAAGTGAGCAAATTAAAGCAAAAAAATAATAATTTCTGTGGAGGAAAAAAGTTATTAAAACGGATAAAAAAGCACCTATAAATGAGCAAATCAGAGCAAAAGAGGTGCGTTTAGTTGGTGTTGATGGAGAGCAAATAGGAATTGTATCTATCAATGAGGCTTTAGCATTAGCTGAAGAAGCTAATGTTGATTTGGTTGAAATGGTAGCTAATGCTAATCCACCAGTTTGTCGTTTGATGGACTATGGTAAGTACTTATTCGAACAGGGTAAGAAAAAAGCACAAGCTAAAAAGAACCAAAAGCAGACACAGGTAAAAGAAGTAAAGCTTAGACCTGTGACTGATGTAGGGGACTATCAGGTAAAACTACGCAACCTGATAAAGTTTCTAGAAAAGGGCGATAAAGTAAAAGTCACACTTAGATTCAGAGGTAGAGAAATGTCACATAAAGAGCTAGGCATGGAAATGCTTAAGCGTATGGCAAACGATGCTGCTGAATATGGTGCGGTGGAACACCAACCTAAAATGGAAGGTCGCCAAATGATTATGGTTTTAGGACCTAAGAAAAAGTAGTAAATCAATAATAATAACAATTAATACAATGCGGAGTATTTAAAATGCCTAAGTTAAAAACTAAGAGTGGTGCTGCTAAGCGCTTTAAAAAGACTGGTAAGGGTGGTTTCAAACACCGTTGTGCAAATCGTGCTCATATCAATACTAAGATGACTACTAAAAGAAAGCGTCATTTAAGAGGTATGAATCAAGTAGCTAAAGTTGATCAAGCTAGCCTAGTTCAACAGATGCCATACGCATAAGTTTGTTTATCAATTTTTAAAGTGGAGACTAAATAATGTCAAGAGTAAAAAGAGGCGTAACAGCACGCGCACGTCATAAGAAGATTTTAAATCAAGCTAAAGGTTACTATGGTGCTCGTTCAAGAGTATATAGAGTAGCTAAGCAAGCTGTAATTAAAGCTGGTCAATACGCTTATAGAGATCGCAAAGTTAAAAAAAGAACATTCAGATCTCTTTGGATTGTTCGTATTAATGCTGCTGCTAGACAACATGATATTAGCTATAGCCAATTGATCAACGGCTTAAACAAAGCTGGTGTTGAGCTAGATAGAAAAGCATTAGCTGAATTAGCTGTATACAACAAAGATGCTTTCGCTGCTGTTGTTGAAAAAGCAAAAGCTGCTTTAGCTTAATTGAGTATTCTAATCAAATTTTTTCTTTATAAAATCTTGTGAAATTCATAAATCCCTTACTTGTTAAAAGGCTTATTTTAGTCTTTTTTTTAAGTATAGGTATTTTTGTGTTTTTAATTCTCAATGGCTATAAATATTTAGATTTAGATAAGATCAACTTTGCTTACGAGAGAGCTAATTCTTACATAGATAATCATACAATACTAGCCTCTTTTAGTTATGCTTGCATATACATTTTGACAGTATTCTTTTCTGTTCCAATCAAACCATTCTTAAAAATACTTGCCGGACTTTTATTTGGGCTCATGTTGGGTTTTTTTATTTGTTTATTCTCAGCCACGTTGGGAGCGATGTTAGCTTTTTTGATTATTAAATATAATTGGGGAGAGGTGCAAGCAAATCCAAGATTTAAGATCATTTCAAGATTTAAATTGTTGGTAGAAAATTATCCTGTGTCTATATTGTTGATTTCTAGAATTTTACCAATTCCTTTTTTTGTTCCAAATATTTTGGCAGGAATTTTAAAAGTTAAAAACAGTATCTTCTTTTTGACTACTTTGATTGGTATTATTCCTATAACATTTATATATGTATGGTTTGGTGTTCATTTTAAAAACTCTCAATTAGATTATACTAAATTGTTCGATTATAAGTTTCTATTAGCTGTTGTAATTCTGCTATTGTTGACACTACTTCCTTTTATTTTCAAATTGATTTTGCGATGGAAGAAGAGTGCTTAGATAAGATTATATTTCTATAGATTTAAGCATGTTTCTTTAGGCCTTTTATTTTATAGACTTTAAGCTTAATATAGCGAACAAGTGATCGGTCCTGTATATGCAGAACCTCTTTAGCATTACGTGGATGAACCTTTTCGATATCAATAATTGACTTATTGAGCATTAGTCCGTGTGTATGGGTTAAAAGTTTATTTTTATTTGCAAAAGGATTGTGATATAACACGGATGATAGTTCTTGATTGATTTTCTCTAACTTTTTATCGTTTGGATTACTTACAACACCCATAATAGCAAAGTTTACATCGGTATCTTCATATTTTTTTTCATCATAGTAGTTTTGACTATTTGTGAAAATATTTTCTCTATTTATGGGGGCTTTAGTTATAGCTTCAGCATTTACTGCTGAAAACTGTACACATCCAACAATGGCAAAAGGAGATTTGATTTGATTGTAAATCTGTCGATATATATCAGCTAATGTACTTTCTTTATCAAAAGAAAAATATTTAGCTATATAGTTTACAGGAGTGTTTTTAGGAATAAGAAATATCCCAGTTGTTACGAATTCTGGTCCCCACATCAGGGGATCTCTTTCTGTTCTGCTAACATCTGTTCTTGAAGAATAAATCATATCATTAAGCAAAATGCATTCACCAAGGTTATAAATACTTTGAGGTGAGCCTAATTCAAAACCATAATCAAAATTACTTGCAAGGAAACGTTTATATTTTAACTCTTCAGGAACTATGCCTTGGATGACATTATCAACATGGCCTATATATGATAGAGTTTCAGAATTATCATTTTGTTTTTCTAGAAAGATCATTAGGAGCGAGTCCTTATTTTGTAAAAGATGAAATTGTCAAAAATTATTATAAAGTTACAATACTCCCATCATTCTTTGCCATAATTACTTGATCAGCAGGTTTTAATGCAAAAATTCCATTTGTTACAACTCCAGTGATTTGGTTTAGCTCTGTTTCAAGCTTTAGTGGATTATCTATTTTTAGGTTATAGATATCTAGAATGACATTGCCATTATCAGTTGTAGTCTGCTCTCTATATACAGGTTGACCACCTAATTTAATTATTTCTCTAGCTACGTAACTTCTTGCCATTGGGATAACTTCTACAGGAAGAGGAAACTCTCCTAGAGTATTCACTTTTTTAGATTCATCAATAATACAAATAAATTTTTTTGCTGCTGCGACACATATTTTCTCACGTGTAAGTGCTGCACCACCACCTTTGATAAGTTCTTTATGGCTATTACACTCATCAGCACCATCAATATACAAGTCTATATTTCCAGCATAATTTAAATCTACTACTTCAAACCCTAGTGCTTTAAGTTTTTTTGTGGAGTCTTCTGAGCTTGACACTACAGCTTTTATTTTATCTCTATAGTTAGCTAGCTCTTCGATTAAAAAGGCTACTGTGCTACCAGTGCCAACACCTAAGGTTATTTCTGATGTAATATGTTTAGCAGCCTCGCTAGCGGCTAATTTTTTTAGCTCATCTTGTTTACTTTTTTTATTAAAAAACATTTTAAAACTTTCTCTTGTTAAATATTTTACTGAAAATACTTCCTTTGATTATATATATGGTAATCAATACTATTGTTGCTATAAATTGCCACATAATAGACATATGTATGAATATATAGCCAATAGTAATAATAATGCATATAAACGGTATAATTATTCTTAGGGCTATATTGAATATTGGTGATAGTTTAGTATTTGTGCTTTTAAGTATTTCATAACTAAGCTTTTGAGCATCATAAATCCAACCTATAATGAATACGTCAAATAAGAAGATAAATATGATGACTATATGAAGAGCACTCATATTAGAGAAATCAACGTAAGCGATACCAGATTTGATAAAAAATATAGTTATAATAAAGGGAATTAATAGAACTAGCAGTTTAGTATATAATTTCGTTCCAATTTGAAAAATATACTTCAATGATGTAACAAAAACTACTAGGTTAAGTGTTGTGAATATCACCTCAAGTAATAAGTAATACATTGGATAATTTGTTTTTACTATTTTAAAAATAGTTGTAATTTGTATACTTTCTGTTGGTTGTAGGTAGCTTCTGTAGTCACCTAATATAGCATATATAGTTATACAAATCATAAACGAAAAAATTATATTATAAAATATACTTTTAAATGCACTCGTCTTAAGCTTATTAAAGTTATTATCACCAATATTTATAATGTTTTTATAAAATGCTATTGATATAAAATTGCTTAATATTGCGTAAACTAAAGCCAATCCAAACATACAACGAAGTTGTTCAACCTTTTGATAGTTTATGCCAAAAAGGAAATCTTTTATTCCAATTATCCCCTGTGGGGTATATATGACTATTAACATTAATACAGTCACTAAATATAGAGATATGTGAGCAGTAGTCTTAAGCGTCTCATTTAAGTTTATTTTTTTCTTATCCGCAAGTATAAACATTAAAAGGATAGCAATGAATATTGCCAATAGAGATGTGTATATTGGGAAGTTGTTACTAAATTTTAAGCTTTGATTACTCAGTCTATCAATAGCTGGAATATTATCAAAAAAATCTAAAACATAAGTTGACATGTTAAACATAATAAGAGCAACAAAGATAATCATCATTCCAGTTAATAATATACTAGCAGGTTTAAATTTATTGCTGCCTGTGATTTTATAGACTAATTTATTATGAGAATTTAAGTCAGGGAAAGCTTTTTGGAAATATATTGCTATGAGGTTCATTGGATAGCATAATAAAACCAGAAAAGCGATATAAGCGTAGAAAAATTCTAGTCCGTTATATTTGAAAACATTTGAAAAAAATCCGAAGCTAAAGCATATAGATGCAGACACTAGCCCTGTAATCAAAGGTGTCGAAGTTTGTTTAATATTCATTAAATTTCCCTGTCATGTACTAATTAATAGCGCAGTAATTACCGCGGAATGTTATGTTTACAATTAGCTTAGTGCTTTTGTTGTATGAAACCCAAGTTGTACACATTAAAGCACCAAATTGTACAAAGTGAGGATTTCTATTTGCCATAATTAAGCTATTCATTGGATTACCAGCAAAAGCAGGAGTATTTGGATTTACTGCTTTTCTGACATATACATAAGTTTCAATATTAGGATCTGGAGATACTTGTATAACATCGTTGGGCATACCGAACTCTTTAGTATAAGAATAGATGTTTTTGCCAATCCATGCTTTTTGTTGTTCTATATACTTTTGTTTAGTAGCACATGAAAAAAGTGCTAATACTAGTACTATTAAAGCTATTATTCTAAAAGAGTTTTTTTTCATATATTTTCTTCCTATTTTATAAAGCCAGTTTTTTTCATGTATATAGCAAGTAATGATACTGCAGCAGGGGTTATGCCAGGTATACGAGATGCTTCTCCTAATGTTGTGGGCTTTTGTTCAGTTAGTTTCTGAAGAACTTCATTTGAAAGGCCTTTGACTTGAGAATAGTCAAAGTTCTCAGGTATTGCTTTTAGTTCAAGAGTCGATATTTTTTCGATATCTTTATTTTGACGCTCTATGTAACCAGAATATTTAGCAGAGATCTCTATCTGTTCAATCACAGCCTCATCATTCACTTTTAAGTTAACATCTGGAATTTGTTGTAATTTTTTATAGTCTAACTCTGGACGTTTTAGTAAGTCAAAAAGAGTGCTTTCACGAGTCATTTTTTTATCTAAATACTTTTCTAAGTCACGAGCTTTTTGGGTTTGAGGACCAATCCAAGTATTTTTCATCATAGCTATATTTTCATCTATAGCAGTTTTTTTATTGATAAAAAACTCTTGATCTTGTTTGTTTAGCAATCCTAATTCACAGGCTTTATCGGATAGTCTTAAATCTGCATTATCTTCACGTAAAATTAGTCTATACTCTGCACGGGATGTAAACATGCGGTAAGGCTCTTTAGTACCTTTGGTTATCAAGTCATCTATCAATACACCCATATAGCTATTAGAACGAGTTGGATACCATGATTTATCACTGTCTAGACTAATGGCAGCATTTATACCAGCAACTAAACCTTGAGCTCCAGCTTCTTCATACCCTGTGGTTCCATTAATTTGTCCAGCAAAGAATAAATTTTTAATATGCTTAGTTTCAAGGGTTGGTTTAAGGTCTCTAGGATCAAAGAAGTCGTATTCAATTGCATAGCCTGGACGCATAATAAAAGCATTTTCAAAACCCTTAATTGAGCGTATATACTCACACTGTACTTCAAATGGTAAGCTAGTTGATAGACCATTAGGGTACAGCTCAATACTGTTTAAACCCTCAGGTTCAACAAAGATTTGATGTCTGTCTTTCTCTGCAAATCTTACAATCTTATCTTCAATAGAAGGGCAGTAACGTGGTCCTATACCTTCTATAAGTCCACTGTACATTGCTGATTTGTCAAGATTGTTTGTGATAATCTCATGAGTTTTTGTGTTAGTGTAAGTTATATGGCAAGGTATTTGTCTTGGATGTTCAATTTTTCCTTTTGAGAAAAATGAAAAGTGTGGTGTTGGAGTGTCACCGTGTTGTACATCCATAACACTAAAATCGACACTTCGACAATCTATACGTGGAGGAGTGCCTGTTTTGAGTCTATCTACTCTAAATGGTAATGCTCTTAAGCGAGCAGCTAATGCATTTGATGGCTGATCTCCCGCTCGACCTCCAGCTTTAGAAACTTTGCCTATATGTATTTTACCTCCTAAAAATGTCCCAACTGTAAGAACAACTTTTTTTGACTTGAAAGTTATTCCTGTTTTTGTGATAGCTCCATATACAATTCCATTTTCGACTACTAAATCATCTACAGAATCTTGGAAAATATCTAAATTTTCTTGACCATTAAGTAAAGAATTAATTGCTTTTTTATATAAAACTCTATCTGCTTGAGCTCTTGTTGCTCTAACAGCTGGGCCTTTTCGAGAATTAAGGATTCTAAATTGAATACCTGCCATATCAATGGCTTTTGCCATAATACCGCCCATGGCATCTATTTCTTTAACCAAGTGACCCTTGCCAATTCCACCAATGGCTGGGTTACAGGACATTTGTCCGATGGTGTCAATATTGTGAGTAAGTAGTAGAGTTTTTGCGCCTATACGTGCTGAAGCAGCAGCAGCTTCAACGCCTGCATGACCGCCCCCAACAACAATAACATCATAAGTATTGTTATAAATCATAAAGATAAATGTGTATTTTATTTTAATGCTATTAAATTTTACTATATTTTAAAACAAAAATAACTATTCTAGTGATATTAATTAAGTAACTTTTGCAATATAATTCCTAAAATGTTTTTACTACTAAAAGTAGATTTGTAAATGCTTAGTATTAGTGAGATATATCATAAATATGTTGATCAAGACCCTATGAAAGTATTTCAAGATGGAGCTATCAAATCTGCAATTATACTTTTTTCATTTTTAGGTCTCGCAGCATTTTTAAATATTGATAAAAATCTTACTATTATAATTATATTATTTATGGCTAATTTGGCTGGAAGTATTCTGCTGGGGAGTATACAGGCTAAACGTTTGGCTTTTGCATTATATATGATTATAGCCATAATTATCGTTAATATATCTCCATATGTTCACCCTTTGTTTGAAACTAATTTTATGCTAATAGTGTTTGTCGCTTTTATAGCATTTTGGTTTAGAAGGTTTGGAGAGGCTTTTACTATATTTCCGATGATGATTGTAGTCATTACTTGTATTTGTTTTGTGCGCTATCCATTGGAGAAGGACAATCATTTACATTTTACTCTTACAGCTATTTTGATTGGTTTGATTGTTTATCTGGTGATTATTAGAAACTACAAACTAATGAAGGCTAATGATGTTAGTAAAGTATTTAATGAGTTTTTAAAAAATTTTGTGCGTAACTATATTGATACATTTGAAAAGGCAAAATATAGAAGGTTTACACAATCAGATGTTGTTGAAGTAAGTAATTTAAAGTACCAAAATATAAACTCGTTTAAAAATCATGGCTTAATGTTCTTACGTAAAAGCCATCAAGAGCAATGGCGATATTTAAGTCATAACTTAGTGGTTTTTAATCGCTTAACATCAAAATTTTTACTGGTTTATAAAAAACTTACTATTGATTATGTTCGTTTAGGTTTTGAAGAAAGTGAAGCAAAAAAATTATCACAAGATTTAGAAAAAATTTATAAAAACACAATGTTTTTGATGTTATATATACAAAAATCTGCTGAAGTTTTTGAAAAAAAATCTGAGGATATATCTCATTTGAAATATAAGTTTGAAATGAACTATATTCATAAATATCAAAGAGATAAGCAAAAAAGAAAACTTTTATTTAGTAGTTTATTATTTTTGGATGATATGTTTATTGGTTTAGAAAATATCAGAGAGGCGTATTATGATCTTATTTAAGGATAGATATGTAGATAAGCTTTCTGATACTACATTATTAGCCATAAGGGTTTTTATAGCATCGATAGTTGGATTAATAATTTGCTATTTGATATTTAGTTTAAGTGGTGATGATGACTTTAGAGATAGGATATATTGGGTGGTCATAGCAGTAGTTAGTGTTGCAGCTAGTACCAGTACAAGTGTTGTTTACACTAGAGCTAAAGCGATTGTTATTTTCTCATTACTGGGTACTTCAATAGGATCTATAGTATTATTACTAATCCAAAAAAATATACCTCATAATTTTACATTGGTTGCTGCACTGTGCTGTTTTGCTTTAGCATTGTATGTATATACGATGTTTTTAAACTATGCAACTAGTGTTTTTTTTATACATGTATATTTAGTAATGTACTTTGGATTATTTATTGGTTGGGACAAAGAATTATTTTTTGTTAGGGTTACATGTGTAGCAATAGGAACATTAAGTATAGTTTTGATAACTTTCCTTACTAGGGGGCGAAAGAATAGAGTGCTTTTTAACAGAGATATGTATAGGATCTATTCTGAGCTTAAGGATCTTGTTAATAAAGTTGACTGTAGTGTTGAGAATAGGAAGATTATTTCATTGATAGAAAAAAGTATTAAGCTTAATGAAACTTTAGTAAATGCTAAATATGAGTTTTCTGATACAAAAAAATATTATGAATATAAGAAAGTATTGATACTTATAGATGAATTGTTGATTAATCTAAGGACATATAGAACTTTATTTATGCAACAAAAAAAACATGATGATGGTCTATACAAAGAATTTGTGTATTTTACTAAAGAGCAAATACAAAGTAATTTTAAGAAAATAACAATTAGGTATGATAGATTATTAGCTCAAAAGTAGTTTAGTTTATCTCACTTTTGTTTTCGTATTCTGTATTAAAGTTAGTTTTGAGATAATTTATTAAAGAGCTGATTCTTTTAAGTTGATATTTTACGGGTAGTGAAATGATAGAAAGCTTTGTTTCTTCTCTATATTGAGGTAGTATTTCGACTAATCTACCATTTTTGATATCCGCATCAACATAAATATCTACCAATCTGGTGACTCCTAATCCTAGAAGAGCTGCTTGTTTCATAACTCTGCCATTAGTTGCATGAAAACCATTGTTATGAATATGGAGGGTGTATTTATCATTTGTAGAGTTAAAATTCCATTGTTTGATACTACCGTAGATTAGAGGAACATCTTCAAGCTGTCTTGGGTCGGATATCTCACTATATCTCTCAAAAAAGTCTTTACTCGTTACATACTTGGTAGTAACAGTTCTAAGCGGTGAAACTATCAAGTTTGAGTCAGGTAAGTTACCCATACGGATAACTAGATCATAATCGCTATCTATGAGATTGATTCTATTGCTAGAGAAATCAAGATGAAGATTGACTTTTGGATGTAGTCGCTGGAACTTCAAAATTACAGGGGCGATAACATCTTCACCAATTATTCCTCCAACACAGTTGATTTTTATATTACCACTTATTTCGTTGTGTTCTTGGCTAGTTAGTTGCGTTGCTATATCAAGGTCTTGGAGAGCTTGCTTACATTTCTTATAATAATCTTGTCCTATTTCGGTAAGACGAACATGTCTAGTGCTTCTATATAGTAGTTGAGCTTTAAGGTGGCTTTCTAGGTCTTTAATATTTTGGCTTAGGTTTGATTTGGCCATACCTAATATATCTGCTGCCTTTGTAAAGCTTTGCTGTTCTGCGACGTGGATGAAACATTGGATACCTCGCCAATAAATATTGTTCATTATTTAATAACAATGTTTTATGATTATTGGTATTTATCAGTTTAATAAGTTTGTATAAAATTTACAACCAATGAAATGGTGTAAATACTAAAACAAAAAATAAAGGAGAAATAGTATGTCTAAATCATTAGTTGTAATCACTGGGGCAAGTTCTGGAATTGGTGCGGCAATTGCAAAAAGATTTTCTGAAGCAGGCCATTCACTTTTGCTAATAGGTAGAAGAATAGAAAAAATAGAGGAATTAAATTTACCTAACACAATGATTCGTAAGGTAGATGTAACAGATGCTCAAGCTCTAAAAAATGCTATAAAAGAAGCTGAAGCTGAATACGGTCCAGTTGAGTTGTTGGTTAATAATGCAGGTCTAATGTTGCTTGGTCAAATTGATACACAAGATCCTATTGAATGGCAAAAGATGTACGAAGTGAATGTATTGGCATTATTAAATGGTATTCAATCTGTATTGGGTGATATGAAGGCAAGAAAAAGCGGAACGATTATAAATATCAGTTCAATTGCAGGTAAGAAGTCTTTCCCTAATCACGCTGCATATGTTGGTACAAAATTTGCAGTATCTTCAATGAGTGAAAATATACGTGAAGAAGTTGCTGATGATAATGTTAGAATAATGACAATTTGTCCAGGTGCTGTAGAAACTGAGCTTTTAAGTCATACTACATCTGATCAAATTAAATCAGATTATGAAAGTTGGAAAGAGTCTATGGGTGGGGTTTTAGTAGCAGATGATATTGCTCGTACAGCTATGTTTATGTTTAGCCAACCACAAAATATAAATATACGAGAAGTTGTAATTGCTGCAACTAGACAGCCTGCATAATCTTACTTTATAAACACAAAAATTATTCTTTAGAGTTTCTATTGAGTCTTTAAATCAAGCTTATTTCTAATATTCAAAATTATTAATCACTATAAAGGTATGTTAAAATTCTAAGCTAATAATTTAATTAAATATGAGCTTATTCTTTAATGTTTCAAAATCAAACTTTTTTATTTTATGACTTAGAAACTACTGGTATTAACAATTCTTTTGACCAAGTATTACAATTTGCTGCGATTCGCACAGATTTAGACTTTAATGAAATTGAAAGGTTTAATTTTTTTGTGAAGCTAAATCCTGATACAACTCCATCTCCAATTGCAACGATAACGCATCATATTTCTATTGCTCAAGCAAATACTGGTGTGTCAGAATATCAGGCAATTAGAAAAATTCATAAAATCATAAATACACCAGGGACTATTAGTATAGGTTACAATACACTTGGATTTGATGATGAGTTTTTGAGATTTGCTTTTTATAAAAATATGCTACCTCCATATAGTCATCAATTTAAAAATGGTTGTTCAAGGGCTGATTTGTTTCCAATAATTACTTGCTATTATTTATTTTGTAATGATGCTCTTAAGTGGCCTAAAGTTGTCGATGAAGAAGGACAGCAGAAAATATCTTTGAAGTTAGAAAATTTGAATACTGAAAATAATCTATATAGTGGTGGTAGAGCTCATGATGCTATTACAGATGTAATTGTCACAGTAGAGTTAGCTAAAAAGTTAAGAATAGTTAATCCTAAAATGTGGCAGTTTTTATTGGCAAAGTTTAATAAGCAAAATGATGAAAATACTCTAGCTCAACTAGATATCGGTATAGAAGTCGGTGATATTGGGTATAGACAAGCAATTGCAGTAAGTGGAGTTTTTGGCTTTAAAAATAATTTTATGTCGGCCATATTAGATATTGGTCAGCATAGGCATTACAAAAATCAAGAGATATTTCTTCGCTTAGATAGTTATTTATTTAGTGAATTTATAGAAGAGTTTGGCAGTTTAGAAGCAGAACATTGGCGACTGACTGTAAATAAGAAATGGGGTGATATTCCGCTAATATTACCTGCTAAAACTCGTTTTGTGGGGAAATTACCTCAAGATAGACTGGATTTGATAAAGACGAACAAAGAATTTATAAGAAGCAATCCAGAAATATTTGCTAATTTTGTTAATTATGTATTGGAATATAAGTATCCAGAGATTGAAAATGTTGATATAGATGCAGCGATTTATCAAAGTGACTTTATGGGTGCCGCTGATGAAAGGGGTTGTGATAAATTTCATACTTCACAAATTTATCAAAAAGCACAAATGCTTAATCAATTACCAAAACCTTATTATGACAGAGCTGTCAGGATAATTGGTAGATTAGACTTTTCAAAACTACCTGATAAAGCACAGATGGAATTTCAAGATTATCTAAATAAGATTGTTAGCCTAGATAACGATGAGCTTTTGATTGATCATAAAGGTAAAACTCGCAAAACTTTGGAAGATATCTATCAAGAAATGCAAGATTTACGCATGAATCGTGATCTAACAGAAGAACAGCAAGCTTTGCTATATGAGCTCGAAGAATATCTTTTTTAAAAAGACTTTTTATACTTTAGTTTTAGTCACTACTTTTTTTAAGAGTTATAGTGATCCAAAAACTGTAACCGGCAGTGCTGACTTTAATAGATTTTTTGTGACAGCATCCGGAGGTTGGGGACATCTTAGTTCGTCTCCACATAATACAGGAGTTTTTACCACCACGGCAGGGTATTTTTTCACTAAAAATATTACGGGCGAATTTAGATATCTTGGTTATTTTGCGAGCAAACAAGACACTGAGCTTGATGGTAATTCATACTTAGGGCTTGTAAAGTATAATTATGAGTTGTTTAATGGGATAAGAGCAGGTGCTGGTGTGGGCCTTGGTATTGGAAGTAGCTTTCAAAAAAATAAGCTTTTAGGGCTAAGTTCCAGTAAAACCTCGGGTTTGTTCGCAGTTCCAGTAAGTTTATCAGTTCCAACAGGTTTTATTGATAATATGGATTTCTTAATTACATATCTATATGTAAAGTCTTTTGATAAGGGAGAAGCAAACTTTATAACAACAGGACTAAGCTATAGTTTTTAATACAGATATAAAGCTATGTTATAATAAATTCTCAAGGCTTTAGCACAGCTTTTTTATAAAAAAATTAAGTTTGAAGAATGTCAGAATATAAGTTTAAATTAGTAACAAAATATAGCCCAGGTGGCGATCAGCCCAAGGCAATCAAATCGTTAGTTGACGGTGTTAATGGTGGGTTACAGCATCAGGTTTTGCTAGGAGTTACAGGCTCTGGTAAAACATATACTATGGCAAATGTGATTCAACAAACACAAAAACCGTGTTTAATTGTTGCACATAACAAAACTTTAGCAGCTCAATTATATTCAGAGTTTAAGCAATATTTCCCAGATAATGCAGTTGAGTATTTTGTATCATATTACGATTATTATCAACCTGAAGCTTATGTTGCAGCTTCTGATACCTATATAGAAAAAGATTCATCTGTAAATGAGCATATTGAACAAATGCGTCTTTCAGCTACCAAAGCAATACTTGAGCGTAATGATGTAATTATAGTTGCAACCGTATCGGCTATTTATGGTCTAGGTGATCCTGAGCAGTATATGCAGATGCTTTTGCATCTAAAAGTAGGAGAAGAGCTAGGGCTAAAAAAAGCTCAAACTAAGTTAGTAGAGATGCAATATTCGCGTAATGATATGGATTTCAGTCGAGGTAGTTTTCGAGTTAGGGGAGAAATATTGGATATATTCCCAGCAGACTCTGAAAAAGATGCTATTCGAGTAGAATTTTTTGATGATGAAATTGAAGCGATAAGTATGATCGATTCATTAACTTCCAAAAAAATTAAAACATTACATAGAGCAACAATATTTCCAAGTACACATTATGTTGCATCAAAAGAGCGCAAAGATATAGTTATAGAAGAGATCAAAGCAGAACTTAAAGAAAGAGTTAAATATTTTGAAGAAGAAGGTAAATTACTTGAAGCTCAAAGAATAGAACAACGCACCAAGTATGATATTGAAATGATTCAAGAGCTAGGCTATTGCACGGGTATTGAAAACTATTCAAGATTGTTATCAGGTAGAGCTCCTGGCGATCCACCACCAACATTGATTGACTATTTACCAGAAAATGCCTTAGTCATAGTTGATGAGTCGCACGTCACACTACCACAGTTTGGTGGAATGTACAAAGGGGATTTGTCTCGTAAGTCTAATCTTGTTAATTATGGGTTTAGACTGCCTTCTGCTTTGGATAATAGACCTTTGAAATTTAATGAGTTTGAGAATTTGTTGCCTCAGACAATCTATGTATCTGCGACACCAGCTAATTATGAACTTGAAAAGTCTCAAAACACTGTAGAACAAGTGATCAGACCAACTGGTTTATTAGATCCTGAAGTTTCTGTAAGACCTGTTGCTATACAAGTAGAAGATGCGTTATCAGAGATAAATAAGGCTATAGCTAAAGAAGAAAGGATTTTAATAACGACTCTAACAAAAAAAATGGCAGAAAATTTAACAGAGTATCTATCTGAGCATGGTGTTAATGTCAGATATTTACACTCTGATATTGATACTGTTGAGAGAGTCCAAATTATTCATGATTTACGTCATGGTGTATTTGATGTGCTTGTGGGTATTAATCTTCTTAGAGAGGGTCTTGATATGCCAGAGGTTGGAGTTTTATTAATTTTTGATGCTGATAAAGAAGGGTTTTTGCGCTCTGAGAAATCTCTTATCCAAACTATTGGACGTGTAGCTAGGAATCAAAATGGTAGAGCTATCTTGTATGCAGATATTGTCACAAAATCCATGAAAAAAGCTATGGATGAAACTTTACGACGTCGCAACCTTCAAAACGAATATAATCAGAAAAATAATATAACTCCTAAAACAATCATCAAGAGCATAGATGATATGTTAGATAGTTCTCCAGAAATGCAAAAGCGTGCTTATAAAAATAATTCGCGCTTAAAGGTTGATGATGTTGATGTTTCGGCTATACTAGGTATGACTGAAGCTTCGAAGGTTATCAAAGCTCTAGAAAAACGAATGAGAGCTTATGCAAAAGAGCTTGAATTCGAGCAGGCAACGGCAGTTAGAGATAAAATAACGGAAATAAAGCAGAAGTTTATTAATTTATAATTTTACGTTTTTTAAATAAAGTATATTGGTATTATGGCTATTGAAAGTAAATTAAAAAAAGACAGGCTCTTTTTGCGCTTTACATGGGCTAGGTTAAGGAACTACCTGATTAGAGCAAAAAAAAGTCTATATGCATCTATTATTCTATGTGGTTTAATAGTTGGTGTTGATCTATATTTAGGAGATGTTGAGTTTGTTACTCAATCGCTAGAGGTTGGATTTACATTAGCGTTTATACTATTTGTATTTTTCTTTTTAATAACAAAAGATGATAATCCTGTAGATATAATCATTTCAGGTGCAGAAGGCGAAACTACGGTTTTAGATGAGTTAAAAAAATTAGACAATAATTTTGTACTATTTAATCGAGTAGTTTTACCAGATGAGAAATCCACAGTTGGCAATAGAGAAATTGATTTTATTGCAGTATCTCGTAAAGGTATATACATAATTGAGGTTAAGAATAATCGTGGCTATATCGAAGTAGAGAACATGGCCGAGAGATGGAATGTATCAAAGACTTCTCAGAACAACAAAGTCTATGCAAAAACAATAAAAAATCCAATTAGGCAAACATTTGCACAGAAAAAAGTACTACAAACATACCTTTATAAACAAAAAATATATATAAAAGGTATTCCTGTTGTGACTGTTGTTATTTTTGCAAACGATGATGCACAGTTAAGTGAAAATTTCATTGCAGATGATGCTAATCAAGCAGTTTTGTCATTAGGAAATCTAATACCTTTTATTAAAGCAAAAGAAGAATATTTAGAGAAGATGCCTACGCGTTCACGTAGAAAAATAATTCGTAAAATAGAGAAAAAGTAATGCTTGACGATAGGCCTATAGGTGTTTTTGATTCAGGAATTGGTGGTTTAACTGTCGTCAAAAACTTGATGAATATATTGCCAAATGAGGATATTATATATTTTGGTGATATTGCTAGAATACCTTATGGGACTAAATCACGAGCGACTATTCAAAAGTTTGCGGCCCAAACGGCTAAATTTTTGATTGATCAAGAAGTTAAAGCAATAATTATTGCTTGTAATACTATATCAGCTATTGCAAAAGATATCGTTCAAGAAATTGCTAAAACAGTTCCTGTTATTGATGTGATAAGTGCTGGAGTTAGCTTAGTCGATAGTCTTAAAACAGTTGGTGTCATAGCAACACCAGCTACTATTAATAGTAATGCATACGCACTACAAATACACAAAAATAATCCTAGCACAGAAGTTTATAGTAGTTCATGTGGTCTTTTTGTATCTATGATTGAAGAAGGATTTATAGAGGGAGAAGTTGTTGAATTAGTAGCTAAACAATATCTTGAGTATTTTAACGATAAAAACATTCAAGCTCTAATTTTGGGTTGTACACATTATCCTATTATCAAAGATAGTATCGCTAAAGCTCTTGATGTAAAGCTTATAGACCCATCATTACAAGCTAGTAAGATGCTTCAGCAACTGCTTGTTGAAAATAATCTTTTGAATAAAAACAATTCTAATCCAGAGTATAAATTTTATGTTACAGATATTCCTCTGAAGTTTAGATCTGTTGGCGAGATGTTTTTACAAACACAGATGCAACATCTTGAAATAGTTAGTTTAGATAGTTACTAATAGAAAATGCTGGTTACTAACTTGACTTTGATTTAGATATACTATTAACTTTATACCGAAAACACAGGGGTGCATGATTTTTTTTCGAATCATGCTGAGAGGATTTTCCAACCCTTTGAACCTGATCTAGTTAGCACTAGTGTAGGAAGTGTAGTTTGGTTGTATTTGCTATAGTTGTGATTCTATTACTGTATCAATTATACCTTTAATTTCATCTGCCTATACTAGTTTGAATTGAAAATAGGAGATGAAATGACTAACTCTAGAAATCAAGATATTCAAACTAATACAGAAAACTCAACAATAACGATTAAATATCCAAATTCGGAAAAATGTTATGTTGAATGTCTTAGTACAGCACTAAAAGTTCCTTTTAGAAAAATTGCTCAAACAAATACAAATATCGAAGGTAATATCAGTACAAATCCAGATGTTTTTGTCTATGATTCATCTGGAGAGTATTCTTCAGGTAACGCGGTTGATATAGAAAAGGGCTTGTCTAGACATAGATTAAGTTGGCTCAAAAAAAATGAAGATATACAAGGTTTGGGATGTTTCTCATCAGACTATACCAATGCTCAATTTAAAGAAGATAAATTGAATTTTAGAAATAGGCATGTACCTATCAAAGCAAAATATGGTAAAAATGTTTCGCAAATGCATTATGCAAGAAAAGGTATTATAACTCCAGAAATGTATTATGTTGCAATTAGAGAAAATATTCTAAGAGCTAATTTTCATTTAAGTGCTGAGTATACAAATCAACATCAGGGAGTATCATTTGGAGCAAATATTCAAAGAGAAATTACTCCTGAGTTTGTAAGAGACGAAGTTGCTGCGGGTAGAGCTATTATTCCGGCTAATATTAATCATCCAGAATTGGAACCGATGATAATCGGTAGAAATTTCTTGGTTAAAGTTAATGCTAATATTGGGACATCGGCAGTTACATCTTCTACACTAGAAGAAGTTGAAAAAATGGTTATAGCAGTAAAGTGGGGAGCAGATACTGTTATGGATCTTTCTACAGGTAAGCATATTCATCAGACAAGAGAATGGATTATTAGAAATAGTCCCGTACCTATAGGCACAGTTCCTCTTTATCAGGCTTTAGAAAAAGTAAATGGTAAAGCTGAGGATTTAACTTGGGAGATCTATAAAGATACCTTAATTGAACAAGCTGAACAAGGCGTTAGTTATTTTACAATTCATGCTGGAGTTAGAAAAGCCTTTGTTACATTAGCAGCAAACAGAATTACAGGGATTGTTTCGCGCGGTGGATCAATAATGGCTAAGTGGTGTTTACATCATAATCAGGAAAATTTTCTTTATACTCATTTTGAGGAAGTTTGTGAAATTATGAAAGCTTATGATATTAGTTTTTCACTTGGTGATGGGTTAAGACCAGGATCTATAAACGATGCTAATGATAGTGCACAATTGTCAGAATTAAGAACTCTGGGGGAGTTAACTAAAATAGCGTGGAAGCATGATGTACAGGTTATGATAGAGGGACCTGGCCATGTTCCAATGCAATTAATTAAAGAAAACATGGATTATGAGTTAAAAGACTGTTTTGAAGCACCTTTCTATACACTAGGTCCATTAGTTACAGATATTGCTCCTGGATATGATCATATTACATCAGCAATTGGGGCTGCCCAAATTGCTTGGTATGGTACTGCTATGTTATGTTATGTAACTCCAAAAGAGCATCTTGGCCTTCCTAATAAAGAAGATGTAAGAGAGGGAATTGTTACTTATAAGCTAGCAGCGCATGCTGCAGATTTAGCAAAAGGCTTTCCTGGCGCTCAAATAAGAGATAACGCTCTATCAAAGGCAAGATTTGAATTTAGATGGGAAGATCAGTTTAATTTAGGTTTGGATCCTGATAAAGCAAGATATTTTCATGATCAAACATTACCCAAAGAGGGACATAAATTTGCTCATTTTTGTTCTATGTGTGGGCCTAGCTTTTGTTCTATGAAGCTTTCTCAAGATCTTAAGAAAATAGAATCTAAACATGAGTAAAGTCTCAATCCTTGGATCAGGGCTTATGGGTAGAGTTTTAGCACTTTATCTAGTTAAACTATATCCTGATTTAAAAATCGATATCTATACCGATAGTCTGAATTATAAGACAAGCTGTGGCTATTGTGCTGGAGGTATGCTTGCTCCAGTAACTGAGCTAATAAGTTGCCAAAAGCATGTGTATGATCTGGGATTTAATAGCTACGATCTTTGGTATGAATTAAATGTGTTTGTTAATGAAAGTCTAGGTATGGATGACAGCTTTGTAAAAAAGATTAATACCTGTGTTGTTGCACATAATCAAGATAAATATGAGTTGGATTTAGCTATTAGAAATATAGATTTAAGACTAAAAAACTTAGATACAAAGCCTCTTATAGATATATGTTCTACAGAAAAGGTACATACCCTTAATAAAGGACTGTTTTTATCAAGCACTCTTTGTGAAAAAGCTCTAATAGCAGATGAAGCATTAATTGATGTTCCAAAATTCTTTGTATTAACACAAGAGTTATTTCTTAACCTCGAAAATATAAAAATTATTGAAACTACTAAAGAACAATTCTATCGAGAGTGTTTTGATAAAGAGTATGAGCATATATTTGATTGTACAGGTATCTCAAGTGTTGATGATATCAAATTGTATGGTGTAAGAGGGGAGTCGATTATTTTAGAAAATAAAAGTATTAAGTTAGATTCTGTTATTAGGCTTTTACACCCGAGACACGCTATTTATTTGATTCCTAGAGAGAATGGTATTTTTTATCTTGGTGCAACAAGTATTGATAGTAGTGATTATTCTAAGATTTCTGTACAGAGTGCATTAGAGTTGCTAAGTATGTTAGTTACGCTAGATAAGCGTTTTTTAGAAGCAAGGATATTGAAAACTTTAACTAATGTACGTCCGATGAGTATCGATGATAAGCCAATTATAAGTACTAAAGGGAATATAACATATCTAAATGGTTTATCACGACATGGATACTTGTTTTCACCAATGGTTGCACAAACTGTTATAAAGAATAATTATGATTTTGGAGGCTGAATATGCGTATTTTGTTTAATGAAAAAGAGCTAAATTTTGATAATAGTATAACAGTTACAGATTTATTAAAGAGCCAAAAATTTGAATACCCTTGTTTTGCTGTAATGCTTAATAATAGCTTTATAGCAAAAAGAAGTTATTCTGAAGTTTTTCTTAAAAATAATGATGTGGTTGTTACTGTTCAACCAATGCAAGGAGGATAGGTTATGCTTGAGTTGTATGGAGAGCAATTTAACTCAAGATTTATATTAGGAACAGCCTTGTATCCTAGTATTGAAATTATGCTTGAAGCTATAGATAAGTCAGAAGCAGATCTTCTGACCGTATCCTTAAAAAGGTCTGCAAAAAATGTGAATGTTAAAAATCAATTTTGGGAGGAGTTAAAAAATACAGGGTGTAAGTTTTTACCGAATACTGCTGGTTGTAGAAACTCTCAAGAGGCAATAGAAATAGCAGAAATTTCACGTGAAATATTTGCCACTAATTTTATTAAAGTTGAAGTTATAGGAGATGACTATAATTTACAGCCTGATTCTGTCGAGCTAATAGACGCATGTGAGAAGTTAGTAAAAAGAGGATTTAATGTTTTACCTTATACTACAGATGACTTAGTAATTGCTAAAAAATTAATTGACGTTGGTTGTGAGGTCTTAATGCCTTGGGCAGCGCCAATTGGTAGTGGTAAAGGATTGGTAAATCCATACGCTTTGAAAGTTCTAAGAGAACGATTTGATAAGATTAAACTAATTGTTGATGCAGGTATTGGCGTGCCTTCACAAGCATGTGAAATTATGCAGATGGGCTATGATGGTGTATTACTGAACAGTGCTGTAGCATTAGCTGGGAATCCCGCTAGTATGGCTAATGCTTTTAAATTAGCAATATATGCAGGAAGAGAAGCTTTTAAAGCGAAAAGGATGATTGAAAGAGAAATTGCTGTTCCATCAACTAATTTAGTAGATACGCCATTTTGGCACCAGTACTAAGAGATAGTATTATGCGTGATATATTTTTGACCATAGGTGGCTCAGATAGTTCATCAGGAGCTGGTATTCAAGCGGATATCAAAACTGCTAATAACATAGGTGTTCATGCTTGTACAATTATAAGCTGTGTTACTGCACAAAACTCAACCAATATCTTAAATATTGAAAAGGTTTCTAAAGGTATTTTCAAAGAACAAATACAAGTAATAAGTAAAGAGTTTAAGATTAAAGTCATCAAAACTTCAGTACTATCATCTACTGAGCAGATTGATATTGTTGTAGACTTGTTGAATGATTTAAAAGATGTGTTCTACATTTGTGACCCAGTGATGGTGAGTACCACAGGCTATAGCTTGGTTGATTATAGGGTTGTAGAATATTCTAAGCAAAAGCTTTATCCATTAGCTAATATTTTAGTACCAAATCTTGATGAAGCTAAGATGCTTCTTGATGAGTATGATTCTCCTAATGTCGAAATTGCTGAAATAGCTAAAGCAATACAAGAAAAATACAACTGTAAAAGTGTACTTTTGAAAGGGGGGCATGATTCTAATAAAAATATATCTTTGGACTGCTATTATACTCCTGAAGTTAACTATACGTTAACATCAAAAAGATATAAGTTAGATGAAAAAGTAAGAGGAACAGGTTGCACTTTTGCAAGTGCTATTGCTAGTTTTTTAACTTTAGGGTTTGATGTCAATAATTCTATTATTCTAGCTAAGTCATATATTTCTAACGCTATTAAAAGTAGCCAAAAAATAGCATCGCATGGATTCTTAATTGTAGATTCTAAATATATAAATAAACAAGGATTATTTCCTAAAGTAAGTGTGCATGGTAAAGATCTAAATATAAAATTTAGATCAATTAATAAAACTGGCTTTTACCCGATAGTTGACAGTGCTGATAAGATACCTAGTTTAGCTAACTTAGGGGTTAAAACTATACAGCTTAGAATTAAATCAAATGATAGTGAGTATATACAAAAGCATATTGTAGAAGCTGTAGAGTATCAAAACAAATATGGTCTGCAATTATTTATAAATGACTACTATGAATTAGCAATTAAACATAAAGCTTTTGGTGTACATCTTGGGCATGAGGATTTATTAAGTATAGATAGGCAAACTTTATTAAAAATCAAAAATACAGATATAGCATTAGGCCTAAGTACACATGATTATTATGAGTTAGCAATAGCTTTGGGAGTTAATCCTAGTTATATAGCTTTAGGTCCTATATATACGACAAATACTAAAAAAATGAAATTTGCACCACAAGGTATCAATAAGATTCATGAGTGGTTAAATATCACTAATACGCGATTGGTTACAATTGGAGGTATAAAGAAGAGGCACATTCAGTCTATAGCGAATATAGGAGTCGATGGTATAGCTGTAGTCACACTAATAGATGAGATATCTAATTATGAAATACAAAACATAATAAAGTTATTGGAGAAGTAGATGATTCATCATCATAAAATATCAGAATCTGAACTTGAATATTATAAGCGACAAATTATTCTTGATGGTTTTGGTATTGATGCTCAAAAAAAATTAAAAAAGTTTAAAGTGTTGCTTATAGGTGTGGGTGGAGTGGGCTCACCTGTAGCCACTTACCTAACTGGTTTGGGTATTGGGGAATTGAGTATAGTTGATGATGACTCGGTTTCAATATCAAATTTACACAGGCAGGTTTTATTTGATATTGATCACTTAAGGGAAAGTAAAGCAGTCATAGCTAAAAATAGGTTGCAAAAGCTTAATCCGTATATAAGTATAACTGCAATTACACAAAGGTTAACTAATCATAACTATACTAAACTAGATATGGAAAAGTATCATTTAATAATAGATACAAGTGATAATTATTTAACTAAAATACTAAGTAATAAAATTTCATTAGAATATTCTATACCCTTATTATCAGGAGGAGTTTTAGGGTTGGACTTTCAAGCAGGAATATTTAATATTAGCCATAGTTCGGCATGTTTAAATTGTTTATATCCTGATCTGGATAAAGTAGAGCACAAGAATACTTTAGGAGTTATTGGCATAGTAGCTGGTCAGGCAGGCTTAACTCTGGCGAACTTAGCAATCAATTTTTTATTAAAAAAACAAGACTATCAGAGTTCTACTTTATATAGATATAACGCAACATCAATGCAACTAAATAAATTTGATTTGTCCAAAGACATTGATTGTAACCTATGTCAGTAATTTGTATTTTTTATAGATTTAAATTCTTCTAAATAAAGCTAAAAAAATGTATGATTTGCTAAACTTGATTATTAAAGTGAGTATTGTAAATGTACGATAAAGACAGTAGAAATGTTATTTTATTAGCTGGAATTGGTGCAATTCTTGAGTTTTATGATTTTGTTTTATATATGATTTTTTCTAAAGAAATCTCAGCAACTTTTTTTGCTAAAATTACAAATCCTACTATCAAGGCATTTTTGACAGTATTAATATTTTCGATAGCATACCTAGTTAGACCATTTGCAGGAACGATATTAGGGATTGTTGGTGATTTGATAGGGCGAAGACGTCTACTATTATTTACAATATTATTAATGGGAAGTTGTTCATTGTGTATGGGATTGATGCCTGGATATGCTCAGTGGGGACTATATGCGAGCTTTGTGTTTGTGTTATTACGTATTTTGCAAGGTATTGCTTTGGGTGGGGAGTTGCCTGGGGCTTATGTTATTGTATATGAATCAGTTAAAGGTAAAATAGGTTTTGCCACCGCGATATTATTTACGTTTGTAACAGGTGGATTTTTATTTTCTGACTTTGTAGGTTTTGCTCTTGAGTATATATTTGGTGATTTTGCTGTTGGCAATATACTCATCAAAGATAATAAATTATCAGGTGTGATTGATTTTGGTGGCACTGCCATGGGCGATCCCGCTTGCGATCTTGTCATTGCTTGGACTTACTTAAGCGGTAAAGCACGCGATATTTTTGTATCTGAAATGGGATTAGATGATGACACATGGCTTAGAGCACGTGCCTGGGTGCTGTGGAAAGCGACATTTGAACTTTGCAATATCACAGATAAAAGTAGTCCAGAGGCTTTGTTACAGAAAAATATTATTGATGAGGTAATAAATGAGTAAAAACAATTCAAAAAATTTGGCTAATAAAGGGCCCAACCCTAATACTAAAACACCACTTGATGGTTATGAAGATCTTGTGTTTTTAAAAAACATTATTTCATCTCCTAATATACATGTAGGAGATTATACTTACTATGATGATAGGCGATATGGCGCTAAGAATTTTGAAGAAAATAATGTATTGTATAATTATCAAACTGACAGGGTAAAACTTGTTTTTGGGAAGTTTTGTGCAATTGCTGCTGAAACTAAATTTATTATGACAGGTGATCATAAACTCGATGCTATTAGCACCTATCCTTTTCCAATTTTTAAAAATGGTTGGGAAAGTTTATATGATGTAAATCAATTACCTATTAAGGGTGACATTATCGTAAAAAATGATGTCTGGTTTGGGTACAATAGTATGGTGAGAAATGGCGTGACAATTGGGAATGGTGCGATCATTGGCGCAAACAGCTTTGTTGTAAAGGATGTACCTGATTACGCTATAGTTGCAGGCAATCCAGCCAAAATTGTTAAAATGCGTTTTGATGAAAAGAAAATTGCTCGCCTTTTGGAGATTGCTTGGTGGGATTGGGACATAGAAAAAATCAATGCTAAATTACCGGCTATTTGCAGTTTGGATATTGAAGCGTTAGGTGATGACTAGTTGATCCACGGCAAATACAGGAAAATTATCGTTAATGTTTAAGAGTGAAGGTGAATATCACAAGGTTATTTATGAGTCGAGGTAATAAATGAATAAAATAATTTTATTAAATGGTGCTGGTTCTAGCGGCAAGACCTCGATCGCAAGAAGCATACAGTATTTAAGCAATGAACAGTGGCTCACCTTTGGCGTTGATACATTTATCGAGATGACGCCATATCCATCACCTGGTAAAGATAGTGAATATTTTGATTTTGTACCTGGAGAGAATGAGCGTGGGCCTCTCATGTCAGTTAAATCAAAACCAACTGGAGATAAATTGTTTGGCGCAATGGCTGATTTTGCGCATATGCTTGGCTCTAGAGGCAACAATATTATCATAGATGAAGTTTTGTTTAATGATAATCAGCTAAAGTCCTATGTAGATAAATTAGCTGACCATACTGTGTACTTTATTGGTGTTAAATGCGATTTGGCTATTATGCAAGAGCGTGAATATTTACGGCGAGAAAGAGCGCTTGGTTTATCCAACGATCAATTTGATAGAGTGCATACTGGTACCCGAGAATATGATTTGACAGTCGATACAAGCAATACTTCGGTATTTGATGTTGCTAAAGAAATAATAGCTTTCATAAAAAACAATCCAGATCCTAAAGGCTTTAATAATATGAGAGGAAAACTGTAATGAGTATTAATGCAACTTACCTTGATTTATGTACTCAAGTTTACGAGATAAGCAAACCGACCGCGCCAGAAGACGCTTTTGCTTTTTATAAAAGTTATGCAGATGAAGCGAGTGGAGCTATTTTAGAGCCAATGTGTGGTACTGGTCGCTTCTTACTGCCTCTAGCAAAAGATGGATATAAAATTGAAGGCTCAGACGCAAGTGAACACATGCTAGATGTCCTTATGAGTAAAGCAGAAAAAATGTCTCTAAATGTAAACATTTGGAAATCTGTAGCAAGTGAAATACCAGATAATAAAATTTATTCGCTTATCTTTATTCCAAGCGGCTCCTTTGGATTAATAACTGATTCTGATGAAATATCAAAAACTTTAAAATCATTTTATAACCATTTAGATGATGGTGGTGTTCTTGTTTTTGAAGTAGAGACAAAACTTGCAGTACCAGAATTAGGTGTATGGCATGGCTCTAAGTGGCTGCGCCCAGATGGCAAAATGATCCTGCTATCTTCTTGTGTTTCGATTGATGGCGATATCTGCTCTTCTGTAGCCAAGTATGAGCTGATTGATAAAAATAAAGTGATTCAGACTGAAGTTGAAGAATATAAGATTAAAATATATGAGACGGGAAAATTACTAGAATTGCTAAAGAGCATAGGGTTTCGTGATGTTAAAACACTAAAGGCTTTTCGGGTCAAGCCAGGATACGTGTAAAAATAGGACATTAAGTTTATTTAGTAATATTTAATTTAATCCATTTATTAACTAATGTAATAAAATATGAGCCTTTCCAAATAATTGTGTAAATTCATTTACATAAACCTCTGAATTCTATCTTCAAATTCGATAGCGAAATAAGGCATAGCTTCACTCCAGTATCTCACAGGCATAGACCATTTTTTGGTTAAA
>NZ_VXKO01000017.1:0-41849 GCF_008711475.1 Francisella sp. SYW-2
TAGGTGTATTCATATCAGCATAAAATGCTGATATGAAACACAAAAGTAAGATTTTGAGTCAGATTTATCTAAAAAATACTCAATATTAAAACATATGAAAAAGGGCTTTCATTAACTCAACAGCCTTAATGAGATAAAGGATTGTGTTGTTACATCAAAACTTTGTTATGGTTCTAATTACCCTGTATCAAATAAAGATAATTATAATAAATGGTTTAATATAGTTTATAACACATTTGCAGATGCTAAATTACAGCAAGATATATTCTTTAATACCGCTAATAAGTTGTATAGATTTAACCTTTAGTAGAGACTTTTGTTGAAGTATAGATATTTTTGAAGAAGATTAGATATATGCTTGTATAAGCTGTTATAAATATCATATTAATCGTGAAGTTTGACCAATACATAGTCCATAGAACACTTTTGTCTTTTATCATAATTGGGAGCATTACTATATTGTTTATTAGGATAACTATCGCAACACTTATTATAGTTGAGAAGAAGATATTATTTTTTAAGAGTTTCTTATAAATCCAACTAAAAATTGAGACTTCTGCTAGATTTGTCACAAAGGTGCTTAACATTCCTGATAAAAATAACAGTATCGTCGGCTCAGCGATTTGGTGTATAGCGCTTGATCTTATGTGATTATTATCTCCGATTATAGATATATCAGCCAAATGAAAAAATGATGATGAATAAACGCCAAAAGAGTATATGCCATCCATTACCATAGCTAGAATTATTAATTTATAAGTGTTTTTTAGGCCATAAATTATTGAACAAACATCTAACACGACAAAAATTCCTGCATATACCAAAGATGATTGTGTTATTACTAGGTGAGTACCTAAAAAATTAATATTTATAGTGTTAAGAAAAAGTGGGTCACATAATATTTTCAATGTGATAAAAAGAGCAGCAGGAGTGATATATTTTATAAATTTATTTGACTCTAAATTATTAAGGTTAGCAACTTCCATGATAATGATATTTGTGTTAAAACGCTATAAATTGTATATTTTTTGCATAAGAAATACGACAAAAATATTTGGTGTTTATATTTTAGAGTTGGGCATAGTGTGTTATCACATTGATAAAAAAACTAATATGGATATAATGTTTAAAACTATATTATTAAATATTCAATTAAGGCTATATTTTGGATAATAGTTTGGAGCTATTTCTGCATTCATCTAATTATATTTTATTAGCGTCTGGCTTAATATTGTTTTTTGCGATTGTATCTCAGTTTTTATCATGGAGGCTAAAACTTCCTTCAATACTATTTTTGATCCTTAGTGGTATTATTTTAGGACCTTTATCTGAAGCTGTATTTCAAGGAGGCTTTAAACTTGTAGATGGTACGATTATTTTTGGAGAAGCATTATCTCCATTTGTATCAATTTGTGTGGCCATTATCCTCTTTGAGGGGAGTTTATCACTTAATTTTAGTAAGATTAAGAGTGTCAGTAGTGTTGTAATACTTTTGACTACCGTAGGATTAGGGGTTACAGTGATACTCACAGCAATGTTCTGCTATTACGTCATTGGCTTGAACTTAGAGCTATCTATGCTAATAGGCGGTATTACATGTGTTAGTGGTCCAACTGTTGTACCTCCATTAATGAGAACTGTTAGACCGAAAAGACATATTGCAAGTATCTTGAAGTGGGAGTCTATACTTGTAGATCCTATAGGAGCTTTAGTAGTTGTATTCATGTTAGCATGGTTCGTTATAGGGGGGAATTATGCAAATCAGCCTAATGGAACAAGTATATTCATAGCTTATATAATCTTCGTATGTATTTTGGGAATAACTTCGGGCTTTATTTTTGGCTACTTGATAGGACTAAGTTTTAGAAAGCATTATATTCCTGAATATCTAAAAAGTTTTTTTGTGTTAGCTGTAATAGTTGTAGGTTTTATACTAACTGATGCTACTATGCATGGTGCAGGGCTTTTAATGGTAACGGTTGCTGGTCTTGTGATGGCTAATATGAAAGATATTAAGATGTCTGATATTTTGTCATTTAAAGAAAATCTAAGCATAGTTATTATTTCAGTTCTTTTTATAGTGCTAGGTGCAGAGATAGATTTTAGTTTGTTCAAAGACTATTGGCTAGATCTAATAGTGCTCTTTTTATTTTTACAGTTTATTTTGCGCCCAATTGTAGTTCTATTATGCTCTATTAAATCTAAAACAACTTTTGCAGAAAGAATTGTCATGGGTATTATTTATCCACGAGGTATTGTAGCAGCATCTGTAGCGGCACTAGTTGCTGTAAGAATTACTAAATCTCATCCTGAGCTGTACGATGAGGCGAACACTTTAGTATTCTTTGTATTTATGATAATTGTTTTTACTGTGGTTTTTCAAAGTATATTTACTCCTTATATATCAAGACTTCTTAAAGTTACTGAACCTGAAGGTAAAGGGTTTTTGATAATCGGCGGGAATAGGTTTGCACGTGAACTAGCAGAAGTGTTTGTCAAAAATGATATTGAAGTGGTTGTTACTGATTCGTCTTGGGTAAATGTCCAAAAATGTCGTCAGTTAGGCTTGAATACGTATTATGGTAGTCCTGTGTCAGCACACGCTGACTGGAGTATTAATTTGGTGGGGATTGGAGCTATGCTAGGATTATCAACTAGCGAATATGTGAATGCTGTATCAGCCATGAAATATAGGTATGAATTTGGTTCAAATAATGTTTTTGTGTTAAGAGCATCTCAGAAAGAAAGCTATAAAGGCATAGGGTCGATAGAAAATAATCTAGCAAATCTGTTGTTTGAAGAGGGTACTGATTTCAACGTTTTAATAGAGAGACTGAATCAAGGTGCTACTATTAGGAGTACAAATATTACACCTAATTACCCACTCGAGAAATTCTTTAAAGATAATCCTAATGCTATAGCATTGTTTATAATTGATGATAATGGCTATGCTCAGCCTTTTGATAAAGATAAAAGGTTAAGATTTGATAGCTATAGTTTGGTATCATTAAGAGATGATGTTAGTAAGACTAGAGAGCAGCTATGTCTAGATGTGTAAGAGTTTTTAATGATAAAGTACCAAATATTGATGCTTCAGCCTATGTTGATGAATCAGCCGCAGTGATAGGAGATGTGATTCTAAGTCAAGATGCATCTATATGGCCTCAAGTTAGTGTGAGAGGTGATCTCTTAACAATAACTATTGGAAAAGGGACCAATATTCAAGATTGTAGTACATTACATACTACAGAGTACCCAAAGGATTCGGGTCAAGGATATCCTCTAACTATTGGAGATGATGTGACTGTAGGACATGGTGTGATATTGCATGGCTGTGATATCAAAAATAATTGTCTAATAGGTATGGGATCTATAATTCTTGATGGAGCTGTTGTTGAACCTTGGGTCTTCTTAGGCGCTGGAAGTTTGGTTCCTCCAGGTAAAGTTCTAGAGTCTGGTTATATGTACTTAGGGTCGCCGGTCAAAAAGATTAGGCCAATCAGTGATCATGAAAGACAAATTATTAAAGAAAATGCTGAGCATTATGTTAAAGTCAAAAATAGATATAAAGCACAAAATTAGATTAGTATTAACTCTGATTTTCGTATCGTTATTAGTATCGTGCACTAGCGTGCAATCTAGTATTGCTCCAATAAATGATAATATGAAATTTGATCAGAAAACAACATCTGAACAACTTTTGCAGTTAAACAAGTGGCAAACAAAAGGGATTATAGGAATTATCTATAATAATCAGGCAGAATCTGCTAACTATATATACACTCAAGATGGTGATAAATTTAGTATTAGCTTATATGGTCCTTTGGGTATAGGTAGTGTTGAGATAAAAGGAGATACTGATGAGGTATCGCTTGAAAATAGCAAAGGACAAAAAATAGTAGCTAAAGATGCCAAAACCTTAATGTTAGAGCAGTTAGGTTGGTATGTTCCCGTTGATGGGCTTAAGTATTGGATCAAAGCTGTAGCTATACCAAATATCAAATATAATACGCAACTGAACTCACAAGGGTTGCCACATAAATTATCTCAAAATGGTTGGAATATTTCTTATCAGAATTATGAACTAGTTGATTCTAAGTATCCGTTACCGGCTAAAATTAGAATGTCTAGAGAGAATATAACGTTAAAGATTGTTATAAAGTCATGGCAAATATAGAACCCAAAAACTATCAAAGTTATGCAAAAATTAATTTGTTTTTGCATATATTAAATAAGCGAGATGATAGATATCATAATTTACAAAGCTGGTTTACATTTTTGGATCTAAAAGATCATCTTAGCTTTAGGTTTAATAATTATAGTAAGATTGAAATTACAAGTAATATACAAATAGCTTCCCAAGAAGATAATTTGATTTATAAAGCTGTTAAAGGGTTTCAAGAGGCTTATAATATTGAGAATATCGGAGTTGATATTGATATTATCAAAAATATACCAATGGGTGCTGGTCTCGGTGGCGGAAGTTCAAATGCAGCAACCACTTTAATAGCATTACGAGATTATTACTTACCTGAACTATCAAATGACCAGATGATACCTTTAGCTAAAAAACTTGGAGCAGATGTGCCGATATTTCTGTATGGCAGATCAGCATGGGCTGAAGGGATTGGAGATATTTTATACCCTAAGGAATTTGAGCAACAATATGTACTATTAATTAAGCCTAATATTCATATTAGTACCAAAGAGTTTTTTGAAAGTAAGAATTTAGCTAAGACAAAGGATATATTATCAAAAGATCTGAGCTTTGATACTAACACTATGCATAATGCTTTTGAAAATATATTCTTTACAAAGTATCCTGAGTTTAAGCAATATTTGTATAGTATTGATGATGGTTTTAGAATGACAGGAACTGGATCATGCTTTTATCTACTTTCTAATAATATTAATAAACTACAGCAACTTGCAAGAAAATTTGATAAACCTCTTGACAAATGGGTGGTCAAAACATTAAACTATGCCTACTAACTTTCGTTAGTGCTTATGTTGGGCTATCGCCAAGCGGTAAGGCAACGGGTTTTGATCCCGTCATGCGCAGGTTCGAATCCTGCTAGCCCAGCCATAAAAATTCAATATTGTATACTTTAATTGTTCTAGTCAAAAATATCAGTACTATATATTGATCTAATAAATAATATATAAAATTTTTGCAGAGATGGACTATTAATCGTTATACTATTTGCATAAATGAATTTTATTATACGGAATTAATATGTCTACACAATATCATATTGGAACACCTAGTAAAAAGTGGGGCTCTGAAGAAAAAGTCCAATGGTTATCAGAGCAAAGCAAAAAAAGATCATACAAAGAAGAAGCTGAAAAAAAGATTTTGGCACTATCAAAAGATTTTGATATCGATGTTTATGGAGAGCTTGATTATCCAGTAGGCAGTTATAAGTTGTATGCACTTAAAACTAAAAACTGGGATGCTAGTAAGCCCTATGTTTTAGTTACAGGTGGTGTACATGGTTATGAAACAAGTGGTGTACAAGGAGCTATTAGTTTTGCTGCAACTAGAGCAAAAGAGTTTGCAAGTGATTATAATATCTTGATACTGCCTTGCTTAAGTCCTTGGGGATATGAAACAATTAACCGCTGGAATCCTAATGCTATGGATCCTAATAGATCGTTCTATCTAGAGAGTGGTTGTGATGAGTCGGTTTTTGCAATGAAATATATTAATTCGTTGAATATTGAACTTCTGATGCATATAGATTTGCATGAGACAACAGATGCTGATGACAGTGAATTTAGACCAGCATTAGCAGCTCGTGAGGGTATAACTATAGATAAATGGGGTATTCCAGATGGATTTTATTTAGTTGCTAACAATAGAAATCCACACTATGACTTCCAGAAATATATAATTGATGCAGTAGCAAAAGTTACTCATATTGCTCCTACTGATCCTAGCATAAATATATTAGGTGATGATATTATCAGAGATGGAATTATGGCATGTGATTCAGACAAAGAAAAATTATGCATGTCTTTATCAAATGCTGAGTATACAACTACGACTGAGGTTTATCCAGATAGTCCAAGAACAAATCCTCAAGAATGTATACTTGCTCAAGTAGCGGTAATAGTTGCAGGTTTGAACTTTATTAGCCAGCAAAAATAAAAGGAAAATATAAATGTTAAATGGTTTGATTAATGTAGCGACTTTTTTGATAGATATTGTCTTTGGCATTTATGCTTTTATACTACTGTTTAGATTTTTCTTACAGTGGGTAAAAGCAGATTTTTATAATCCAATTTGTCAGATGATTATGCGTGCGACAAATGCTGCTATATTACCTCTAAGAAAATTTATACCAGGATTTTTGAATCTAGATTGGTCATGTATAGTAGCTGTGTATATTGTGTTTGTGGTGCAGGACTTACTTGTAGGCTTATTAAATGGGATAGGTCTTAGTTTGATGTTTATTTTCTTTAAACCGGTGATTGATATAGTTTTTGCAGTTATTAATATGTATGTATATTTGATAATAATAAGAGCAATATCTAGTTGGTTTGTTCAAGGAGGCTATAATCCAATTATTATGGTTATATATCAAGTTACGGAACCATTATTATCAAGAGCTAGAAATATAATCAAACCAACTAATTCAGGATTTGATTTTTCTCCAATTATTGTATTAATTGGTCTATTTTGTATTCAGATATTCATACAAAGCATTATTGCACAGTTTTTTCATTACTGATTAATAGCATGTAGAGTCGAGCTAATATCTTTAATAACTATTCTAGTTGAATCACATTCGAGATCACGAGGATAGTTAAGTTCTATAGTTTTTTCTGATGCTATACGTCCTGGATTACTATCGAGAATTATTACTCTATCTGCCATATTTACAGCTTCTTCAATATTGTGTGTAACAAGAACAATGGCTTTTGTCTTAGCCTGACCAGTATGCCATAGACGCATAATGTCATCTCTTAAAGTTTTGGCAGTGACTATATCAAGTGATGAGAAAGGCTCATCAAGAAATAGAATCTCTGGCTCAATCATTAGTGCTCTAGCAAATCCCACACGTTGTTTCATGCCTCCAGAGAGTTCGCTTACATAGGCATCCTCAAAATCATTTAAGCCAATCTTTTTGATAATCTCTAGAGCTTTAGGTTTGCTTTGTGATCTAGGTATACCAAGAGAGTCTGCACCAAAAAGAACATTTTCTAAAACATTTAGCCATGGTAGGAGGGCAAAGTTTTGAAAAACCATGCCGATGTTTTCTAAAGGGCCATCAATAGCCGAACCCTTATAAAAAAGTTTTCCAGAAGTTGGTTTTAATAGTCCGCTTAATATTCTTACAAGACTAGATTTGCCTGCTCCTGATTTGCCAACTATAGCGATTATCTCATTTTCTCTTACTTTTAAAGTTAGATTTTCAATTACTCTTTTTATATTCTTTTTATCTTGCTTATAATCTAGGCAAATATCGTAGCAATTTATTAACGTGTTATTTTTAAATTCAGTCATGTTCATTCTCCTTTTAGATATTTATGGATTAGTTACATTTGTATTTTGTTTCAGCAAGTTTATATAATGGCTTCCAGATAAATATCACACACAAAGCCACTAATGAGCACAATGCAACTACCGCTAGGGCTGCTTCATGAAGTTGGTTATTGCCTGTTGTGGTAGATACCAGTGCGCCAATTCCATCTACCTTAATAGTATTTGAGCCCCATATTACCAATTCAGCTGCAATTGCCGAGTTCCAAGCGCCACCTGCAGCACTAATAATTCCGCAGACTATATATGGAAATACAGCAGGTATTGCAAACTTAAACCACCATTTCCAACCTTTTAGATGGAAAGACTTTGTCATTTCTATTATTTCTGTAGGCAAGCTAGAGACACCCGCAATTACATTAAATAGTACATACCAAGAGGTTCCTGTCATTATTAATGGAATACACCAAACATTTAGCGATCCACCACCGCCTAATATAAGTACAGCAACAATCGGAAAAAATATTGGTTGTGGTATTGCTGCACCTATTTGTATTATTGGTTGAATAGCTTTTGTACGTTTGCTCGACATACCTATCCATATACCTAATGGTGTACATATAGCGACACTTATCATCATGGCAATAGTCACACGAACAGTTGTCTCTATCATTAGTGGTATCAAATAACTCATATCACCATTTGGGAAGAAGTGCCACAGAGCATTACCTGCCCATACACATGCTGAGATAATTACTATATACCAAGCAATACAGCTAAGCTTTTTCAATATCTTGAGGTCTCTAGTCGGTGATTTGAGATTAATTTTTTTACTTAAAAAACTAGCGCCATTAATTAACCAAAATATAATAGTGCTAAAAATAGGCTTTATAGCATTTACAAATTGAGATTTTTTATATGAGCGATAAAGCCAAGGGCTATCTGTAGTTTTATTGTTGATAGATTCGTATTTGAACTTCTCTGACCATTTGACTAAAGGTCTAAAAAGTAGCTGATCAAATAGAGCTATATTAATGATAATAGCCACAAGAGCATATAAGATAGCTGTTATATTTGAGTCAGTTAATGCCAGCGCTATATACGAGCCTATACCAGGTAAGCTAACATCGCCTGTGATAGTCGGGATAGCTTCACTAGCTGTGATAGCGAACCAAGCAGCTGATTGAGAAACCATAATATTCCAAAGTAAACCAGGTACCGAATAAGGTAGTTCAATCTTCCAAAATCTTTGCCATGCGTTGAGTTTGAAAGCAGTTGCAGCTTCTGTTAGCTCTGCAGGGACTATTCGTATAGTTTGGTATAAGATTAGTGCCATATTCCAAGCTTGAGATGTAAATATTCCAAAGATTGCTGCAGCTTCTAAACCCATAATTGAGTGTGGAAATAGAAAAATAAAAAACGCGGTGGTAAATGTCAAAAATCCTAATAAAGGTGCAGATTCTAGGAAATTTATGATTGGCAAACATACTCTAGCGAAGTGTTTATTCTTAGCGCATGCATATCCAGCTATCAATGCAAAAGCAAATGAAAATATCATACCTATAATCAATCGCATAGTAGTACGCAACATATAGTATGGTAAGTGGCTTGGATCAAGTGATATTGCTGAAACTGATGAAGCATCAATAAATGATTGATGCATATCATTCCAAGCATAATAAGCTAGTGCGCTAACAACTAATATTAAAGCTACTATAATCACATCAGCTTTATTTGGTAGAAATCTCTTTTTTGTTATTGTATAACTTGCGAACATTATTATTCTCCTTAGTAATCGAATCAAGTTATCTTAGAGTTACTAATTTTGTGATTATATGAACTTATAGGACTTATATATCTTAATGGCTATAAAAGTATTACAAGTCTATTTCTAATTCATTATCTTGAATTAAATAAATAGACTATTTTTAAGTAATTTAGCTTTAGATACAACTATCCCTATACAGACAGTTTAAGGATATCTTTGGTTGAAAATAGCCCTTAAACTGATTACACAAAATTAGTTATATGAAGTTAGTTGTGACTAACAACTCGGAGGTTGTAGTGTGTGAGTTATAAACATTTGATGCCTCCTTGTGAGAGGTTGCTACTACAGTAGCGCTTATTTTGCGGAGATTCTAGCGCTATAAATCATGTTTTGCAATATGTTTTAGCAGATTTTATAGTAATTATCTTAGAAAGAGTCGATTAACTTGAGTTTTTTTATAAGAATCATTTTAAGAAGCATCACTATCATGATAAATTCTTATCAGTACTATGATTTTTTAATGGTTTTTATTAACAGTAAGAGAGTATATTCTAATAGCTCTTTTATATTCAAAACATAGAATATAACTAGTTAAAAAATTTGTATCTTGGTAGTAAAGAAATATTTTTGTTTATTGATGTATAAGTAAGTTGTTTTTTTGAAGTTTTATCATGACTAAGTTTGGTATTTTTTCAGCTATTAGTTATCGTTGAATTAAGCTAATATAAAAGCAGGAAAAGAGTCGTTTACTTGTTATATGTTATACAAAAAATGTTTACTCATAATGCTTTTGTTTGTAAGTGTTTGCTCTTGCTATTCATATGATAGGATTGAGGATTTTAAATATAACCAAAATATTCTTCTCACTGGTGTTATCAGTAGTATTCCCAGACTAGAAGGTAACGATTATAAGTTTATTTTTCATAGCTATAAATACGGAGATGTCTTACTAAAGGTTAACAGATCATATCGCCATTATTTAGTACCAGCAAATAAGTTAGAGTTAGAAGCAAAAGTATATAAGCCTCATGAGTATGATAATGTAGAAGCTTTTAACTATTCTGAATATTTAGATCATAATGATATCGTTGCCATAGGGCGGATGGTGGATAATACGGATATTATCTACAAAGGTACTGCAAGCTTATACTTGCCCGAAAGGATAAGGTATTACTTATTTAATAAACTAGAAAAAGATTTGCGAGGAAATGAACTTAAACCTTATATTCTAGCATTACTTATTGGCGATAAAGAATTTAGTCAATCTCAGCAAAATCTATTGATAAGCTCTGGTACATCACATCTAATGGTAATTTCAGGATTACACATAGGACTTTTGGCTTTTATTACTTTTGTTATTTTTAGAGGCTTATGGTCATTATCACCACACTTATGTCGCAAGCTGCCAGCACAATATGCAGGTGTTATTAGCTCTGTCATAGTAGCTTTTATATATAGTTTATTAGCGGGCTTTAGTTTGCCAACACAACGAGCATTGATAATGCTTCTAGTGGTAGCATTATTTTGGCTTTTGGGTAGGCGTATTTCGATAGTTAAATCACTGATTGTTGCTTTAGGCATTATAATGTTGATTAATTTTGAATCAATATATAGTGTGAGCCTATGGTTGAGTTTTTCAGCTGTTGTGCTCTTGGTTATTATTTCTATAGTGTTACAACAATATAAATCAACATTAGCAAAAACATTACTTGCACAAATTTATCTAGCAATCTTTTTAGTACCAATTTCAGTTTATTATTTTGGCGGTTTCTCAGTTATTTCGATTTTAGCAAATATCATTGCAATTCCATTGGTTAGTTTTGTTATAGTGCCATTACTGTTAGTATGTTTACTACTATCTTGTGTTGGACTAAGTTTGTGGATCATTCCTAGCTTAATTATTAAATTATTAATTTATTATTTAAGCTTTTTGACGGGTTATGCTGGCTTTATTGAGTATTGGAGTTATTTTTCATTTTTTAGTCTTATAATTATTATTTTTGGGACTGTTCTAGTTATTTTCCCATTCAGTAATTCAATCAGACTGCTTGGATTAGCTTTATGCTTAGTGTTTTTGCAATCTTCAGAAAATACTTCAGAGAAATATCAATACTTTAGGATACATATTTTTGATACTAAAAATTTAATGATATTAGTTGAAGAAAATGGTAATAGTCTTCTATATACTTCAGCTGAAAACTTAGAGAATGAATATTTGTTGACAAATATTTTAGGTAACTACATTAAGCTAGTAGGTATTAAACAAATTAATTATTTAGTAGTGGTTGGTTCAAGTGATAATGATTTGGTTTTTAATTTTATTAAACAAATAGTCTCTGTTAAGAAAGTTGTTACAAATTTACAAACTAATAGAAAACATCAAAGCTGTAGCTATAAAAATAATTTTAACTTAACTGGGGATACAAAAGTAAAGTTTCTTTCTAATGATGAAAGTTGCTTTATAACTATTGGACACGGAAATAAAGAATTCTTAATTGTAGATAACTCAAGTACTAAAGATCAGCAACAAATTTACACTTTATACAATAGAGTTATTAATCCAAATATAGTGATTAGTCCTTTGATCCTTAGTACTAAATTTTTAAAATCAAATATTGATTACCTAGTATACATATCTGATAAGCCATTGAATAAACAGGTTTATAACAGTAGTCGGATAAGGATATTTGACACATATAATAATGGGGCTATAACCGTCATGATAGATAGTGATAGTCACTTAATAATAAAGTCTTTACTTAAGCAATATTAGTTAAAAACGATTAATATCTTTTATAGTCTTTCAAAAAAGTTTTTATTAATGATAATATTTAAGCTAACAATCAGTAATTTTTAATAATCTTTGATGATAAATGTTATTAAGTATGCTTACTATGGATTATTCTCGATAGTATGTTTGATGTCTACTGCTATAATTACTTTTATACCAGTATTTATTTTTTCATTAATTAAGCTTTTGGTGCCGATAAAGGGTATAAGGTATTTTTGTACTTCAGCAGTTCAATATTTTGTGAGTGTATGGGTAAGTGTTGTTATTTTTATTGCTCGATTTTTATCACCTACTGAAATTGATGTTGATCAGAATAAAGAGTTGGATAAAAATGGCTCTTATTTAATTATATGCAATCACAAAAGCTGGCTTGATACTTTTATATTAATGATGATTTTTCATAAGAAAATAGCCTTTCCTAAATTCTTTATGAAGTTTCAGGTATTCTTTATACCTGTATTAGGGTTGATTGCATGGGCTTTAGAGTTTCCAGCGATGAGACGCTATAAAAAAGAATATCTCAAGCAGCATCCAGAGAAAAAAGGCGAAGATATTAAAAAAACTGTTGAGTACTGTAAAAAGCTATCTTCTAGACCAACAACTATAGTTAACTTTGTTGAGGGTACTAGATATACCTCACAAAAGGCTGTTAAGAGTAACTATAAGAATTTACTTAATCCAAAAGCTGGAGGTATAGCAGTTATTCTAAAAAGTCTCTCAGATAGGATGGTAGGGGTTCTAAATACGACTATAGTTTATGATAATCCTAAACAGACTTTATGGGATTATATGACTAGAAGAACTAAGCAGATCAAAGTGAAAGTAGACTTAATCCCTATATCTGAAGTACCTATGGGAGATTATTTTAGTAGCGAGGCTGATAAGGAGCACTTCCAGACTTGGTTAAATCAACTTTGGCAAACTAATGATGAATATATTTCTAAGGAGGCAAAGAAAATTACTTACTAGCTATTAACCCCGTTTTTATTAAATTCTGTATTACCATAACTATAAAATACTACGTTAAGTTTATTTCAGTAACTTTTACATGATTGTACTAGTTTTAAGTTATTTTGTACTATGAATATAGTTAGCTAACTAAAAGAAACGACAGGCAATCTAATAGAGTAGTTTTATTTTGAGAAAAGTTTTTAGAAATAAAATTAGTTTAATGTATGCGGAAGCCAGTTAAGCTCAACAAATAAGAATAGTGCTGAATAAATACCCATAAAGATGAAAGGCATATATATTTCGAGTATTCTGATAGGTTTGAAAGATCCTTTTTGTTCAGCGATATGCTCCTCAGTCAACCATACTTTTGAAGGAAGACGCTTCTCAAGAGACGGAACAATACTGTTTTTTATTTGTATGTGATGTCTAAAGAATCTTATAATTTTCCACCAAGCATAGCAGAATACTAATCCCGCAAAATAAGGTATAGTAACAAGTATGCCTGATGGTGGGTTCTCAACATTAATGTTATTACTAATTGCCAAAGCAACAGTACCTACAAGAACAAGGTTGAAAACTAAGAAGAATAAATTAATTACAATTCTTCTATAGCTAGTTCTGTCGGTTAGCTCAACATATATTCTATATTGCTCAATTAGCAGTTGATTATACTGCTCGTTAGATAAATTACTTTCATCTTCATTGCTCCATAATTTATCTTGTATATCTTTATGATTAATCTTTTCCATTTTATTCCTTTTTTATCTATAAGCTTAAAAGAATTCAGCAGTCTTAATGCTATTATATTTTGAGATAATTAGCAAATTTTTAGTGCCTGTGCTTACCTATATCTATCTCTAGTGATTATATCAATAATTCTTGACGGTTGTGAAGAGTTAACTTCTCTTTCTAAGATATAAATATTGTTAAAAGTTTTATTAATTGAATGAGAATTGTTGATGAAATCTTGTCCAGATATATTTGCACTAGTTGAAATAATAGCATCATCAATTTTAGTACAAATATTTGTTATGATATCTGTTGTTACTAAGCGTATAGCAATAGTTGGTTTCCCTCCTGCTAGCCATTGTATGCTTTCTTTGCCTGGTACGATCCATGTCGTGGGCTGTTCCTGTACTGAACATATTTCTTTGATTTGCTTTGCTGATAGCACAGCAGTATCTGTATATTTTAACAAATGTTTGTAGTTATGTGAGATTATTATAAATCCTTTGCTTGAGTCTCTTTTTTTTAAGCTGATAATTTTTGCAACAGCATCTTTGGATATCCTACAGCTTAGACCATATACAGTATCAGTTGGGATGCTAACAGCCTGGTTGTCAGAGATTTTCGATATGATTTCATTCAAATCTTTTGTGAGCATACTATTTTTGTCAGATTTATAAATTAGGGATATTTTATTATATTTTATGAATAAAAAAACCCCATAAACTATAAATAGTTTATGGGGTTTAGTTAGATCTAGATTTTAAAAGATTGAAGAAGTATTACTTCTTATTTAGTTGCTCTTTGATTAAGTCACCAAGAGTTGTAGGAGTCATTTGCTCTACTTTGTAATTAGACTTAGCTCCAGCCGTAGTATCTTCATCAACAGCCTTGATAGAAAGAGCAATACTTCTTTTCTTAGTGTCGATGTTTATGATTCTAGCCTCAACTTCTTGTCCTTCACTTAACTCATCACTAACATTTTTAGTATGCTCAGCAGAAATCTCAGAAATTCTGATGAAACCATCAATGTTATTGTCAGCGTCAAGCATAACTACAGCACCGTTATCTTGTAGTTTAGTAACGTTACCTTTCACTAAAGATCCTTTAGGGTGGATATTTATGAAGTTCTTGAACGGATCTTCAGAAAGTTGCTTCATGCTAAGGGCAATTCTCTCAAGATCAGTGTTTACAGAAACTAATACTGCTTCAACTTCATCACCTTTTTTAAGCTCTTTAATTGCTTTAGCTGGGTTATCCCATGCAACATCTGAGATGTGTACAAGACCGTCGATACCACCTTCTAGTCCGATAAATACACCAAATTCAGTAATTGATCTGATTTTACCAGTTACTTTATCGCCAGGCTTATAGTTTTTCTCAAACTCATCCCAAGGGTTAGCTCTACATTGCTTGATACCTAGAGAAATTCTGTGATTATCAGCATCTAGTTCAAGTACTATAACTTCAACTTCTTGACCGATAGATACAGCTTTATGAGGATTAACGTTTTTGTTAGTCCAATCCATTTCAGATGTGTGAACTAGACCCTCGATACCTTCTTTTAACTTAACAAAACAACCGTAGTCAGTTATGTTAGTTACTGTACCCATAAGCTTAGCACCTACAGGAAGCTCATTAGCGATGTTTAACCAAGGATCTTCACCAAGCTGCTTGATACCTAGAGAAATTCTTTGCTTCTCTTTGTCGAACTTGATTACTTTAACATCGATTTCTTGACCTATAGATAATACATCTGTAGGGTGGCTAATTCTGCTCCAAGAGATATCTGTGATGTGTAGTAGACCATCAACTCCACCAAGATCGATAAATGCACCGAAGTCGGTGATGTTTTTAACGATACCTTGAAGTACGCTACCTTCAGAGATTTTCTCTAACATAGCATCTCTATCACCAGAGTTATTTTCTTCGATTACAGCTTTTCTAGAAACAACGATGTTATTTCTTTTAGTATCGATTTTAACAACTTTTAACTCGATATCCTTGTCTTCTAAATGAGCAACATCTTTGACAGGTCTTGTATCAACTAATGAACCAGGTAAGAATGCTCTTAGACCCTCAACATCCATAGTGTAACCACCACGAACATGATTAGTGATTCTACCAAGAACAGTTTCATTGTTTTCGAAGGCATTTTCAATCCTATCCCATAGCTCGATTTTTTTAGCTTTATCTCTAGATAATCTAGTTTCACCACAGCTATTGTCCAGTGCTTCTAATACAACGTTGATTTTATCACCAGCAGCTACTTCTAGTTCACCGTTGTTATTTTTCAAAGAAGATACAGGGATGAAAGATTCTGATTTAAGACCAGCATCAATCATTGCAAATTCTTTGTCTATGCTTACTACAGTTGCTTCGATGATTTTACCTATTCTCATCTCTGTTTGTTTCAGAGACTGCTCAAATAGTTCTTTGAAATTTTCTGACATTTTTTGATTTCCATTTCCAGTGTGGTTGGTTATACATAGTTTGACAAGTACCCACTGGTTTATATATAAAAAGTACTAGCAAACAATTATGTAATGTATTATCTTATCTAAGAGATGTAAATTCTTCAAGAAGAAAATTCTAAAACTTTATGCCTAATTGTCCAGATGAAAATATTTTCTATATGCGAAAGGCTTATGAGCAAGCACTGTTGGCTTATGATGCAGGTGAAGTTCCTATAGGAGCAGTGCTTGTCAAAGATGATCAGATAGTCGCACAAAATTTTAATAAAACGATAATGATGAACGACCCAACAGCACACGCTGAGATTTTAGTTTTACGTGAGGCTGCTAAAAAACTTCAAAATTATAGATTAGTTAATACAAAATTGTATGTTACTTTAGAGCCATGTATAATGTGCTTGGGTGGTTTGGTTCAGGCTAGAGTATCTGAGTTGATTTATGCTTGTTATGATACTCGTGTTGGGGCTTTTTCTCATGAAAAGTTGCATCAAAACAAGAACATCAATCATAGCCTTAAAGTAACATCTGGTGTGATGACTGAAGAGTGTAGTACGCTCTTAAGGGATTTTTTTAAACAAAAAAGAAATTAGGTACTTATGCAAAAAGAAAAAATTGTCGTTCTATATGGTGGGGACTCTCCAGAAAGAGAAGTATCTCTGAAATCTGGTAAAGCAGTTTTGGATTCTTTACTAAATCAAGGCTATGATGCGTCTGGCTTAGATGCAAGCTCAAAAGATTTGGTTACTAAACTTATAGAGCTAAATCCTGATAAGTGTTTTATTGCATTGCACGGTGAAGATGGCGAAAATGGTAGGGTAGCAGCATTGCTTGAAATGCTAGGCATTAAGCATACTGGCTCAACTATGAAATCATGTGTCATAACTATGGACAAAATGATCTCGAAAGAAATATGGATGCACCATCGTATGCCTACACCCATGGCAAAGTTCCTTACAGATAAATTAGTGGAATCTGATGAGATTAGTTTTCCTGTTGCAGTTAAACCAAGTAATGGTGGATCTAGTATAGCTACTTTCAAAGTAAAAAATTTTAAAGAGCTTGAAGAGGCATATAAACAAGCTTCAGAGTATGGTGAAGTAATGGTTGAACAATGGATTACTGGTAAAGAAATAACTGTAGCTATTGTTAATAATGATGTTTACTCATCTGTCTGGATCGAGCCATTGAATGAGTTCTATGACTATGAGTCAAAATATAGCGGTAAGTCAATATATCATGCACCTAGTGGATTATGCGAGCAAAAAGAGCTAGAAGTTCGTCAGTTAGCCAAGAAAGCCTATGACCTATTGGGATGTAAAGGACATGCTCGAGTCGATTTTATATATGATGATAGAGGAGATTTTTATATTATGGAAATTAACTCATCACCAGGTATGACAGAGAATAGTTTATCTCCAAAGTCAGCGGCAGCTGAGGGGATTGATTTTGATAGCTTTGTTAAATCAATATTAGAACAGGCACAATGCTAAAGATTTTTAAAAAATTTTCTATACTAAGCTTTATTTTCGTAATAATTTTTGGTGCTGTGATTTTTATTGCTAGTAAGACAGATAAAAAAATCTCAAGGGTAGATGTGGTCTCTAATGATGGTTTGGTATACATTTCAAAGCAGGACTTAATTAATAAAATAATAGGTTTAAACGATAAAGAGTGGTTTGATCTTAATATTGATACTGTTGAGAAGTATTTTTATGATATGAAAGGGGTTGACTATACCCTTGTAAAGAAAGTTTGGCCTTCAACTTTAGTTGTATATGTCTATGATCATAAGCCTGTCGCGTATTGGAATAATAACCAAATTCTGCTTGATAATATGGATATTATCACTCCAGTTGTTTTTAATTATGATCAAAATTTACCATACATAGATAGTAATGATGATGCTGGTAAGGACTATATCTATGAGACTCTACAAGAGTTAAATAAGGTAGCTGAAAATAATAATATGCAAATAGTCAAAATATCCTACAGAGGTAATCAGTTTAGTGTCTTACTTACAGATGATATTGAAGTTGTCCTAGGTTCTATAAAATTAAAAAAACGACTAAATCTGTTCTTTAAATCATATAAAGATGTTAAAAACTACAAATCTGTGAAATATTTTGATATGAGATACAGTGATGGTTTTGCAGTAAAGTATAACTAGAAAAAGATTTATTTTATTGGTTTTCTATGATAATAAGCATATAATGTAATGTAAGTGTATGAAAGTAAGAAAATATCTGTCTTAGATTGGGGCTATAATAAATGGGTTTTGGGAATAATAATTTTTGTGCGGTAGATTTGGGATCTCACAAGATAACCGTTGCGATTGGACAACTTGCTGAAAACAACAGTATAAAAATATTAGGTGTAAGCCAAAAGCAGTCAAAGGGCATTAAACAAGGTTCTGTTATTAATCTTGAAATGGCTATAGAAACATTAAATGCAGCCTTAGATGAAGCAAAAAGTATAGCGGGAGTCGATATTAAAGAAGTCACGTTGGGTGTCAGTGCGCCTAGTATTAATGGCTTTAATTCTTATGGTTTAGCAGCTGTCGAAAATGGAGAGGTGAGCTTAGAAGATTTGGCTATGGCTATTAAGACAGCAAAAGCTGTGCCGATGTCTGCTGATACAGAAATGCTTCATGTTCTTCAGAGAGACTACATAGTTGATGGTCAGCCTGGAGTTACTGAACCAATAGGAATGTTTGCAGTAAGACTAGAGTCTAATGTACATATTATTGTTGCGTCATCTAGGATGTTACAGAATGTACGTAAATGCGTTTCAAATTGTGGTTATGCTATAGAAAACTTAGTAGTAGAGCATTTAGCAGCAAGTAGTGCGACTCTTACTGACAATGAGAAAGAAATGGGCGTTTGCCTTGTGAATATTGGTGCTGACTCGACAAGCTTTTCTGTCTTTGCTGATGGCGGTATATGTTATACATCAAGTGTTAAAACTGGTGGTAGTAGTATCTCCTCTGATATATCGAAAGTGTTTAGATTACCTATCGAGGCTGCTGAAAGCTTAAAGCTTCAATTTGGCTATGCAGCAAGTAAATATCTTAAAAATCCGGATGAAAAGATAGATATACCGAATTCATTAGGGAATGCTAAAAAGAGAATATCATTACAAGATTTATCACTTGTAATAGAGGCAAGAGTAGAAGAGATATTTGAGTCTCTATATCGTGAGTTGGATCAGAACCGTTTATTAGAGGTTATTTCTTCAGGTATTGTCTTTACAGGCGGTGGTGCTAAGCTAAAAGGATTAGCAAGACTTGCAGAGGATATGTTTAAGCTTCCTGTAAGGGTTGGTGGTCCTATAGAGGTTTCTGGTGCAAGTGAAGTTGTCCATAATCCATCATACTCCACAGTAGTTGGGTTATTGAAGTATGCTGCAGAAAATAGTGATGTAAGTAATGATCAAAATATTGATGATGATGTTATGGAGATTGATGAAAATACCACTAAGTCGAAGAAGAAAATAATATCATCAGTTAAAGGTTGGTTTTCAAATAATTTTTAAGTTAAGCAATAATGAATCGAAAGTAAAGGAGTAAATGTATGTTTGATTTTAATGATTCAATGGTCTCAAATGCCATAATTAAAGTTGTTGGAGTTGGTGGCGGTGGCGGTAACGCTGTTCAGCACATGTGTGAAGATGTTACTGATGTTGAGTTTTTTGCATTAAATACAGATGGTCAAGCATTATCAAAGTCGAAAGTACAAAATGTATTACAAATTGGTACTAATCTTACAAAAGGTCTAGGCGCTGGTGCAAATCCTGAAATTGGTAAAAGAGCAGCAACTGAAGATAGAGCAAAAATTGAGCAACTTCTAGAAGGTGCTGATATGGTTTTCATCACAGCTGGTATGGGTGGTGGAACAGGTACTGGTGGTGCGCCTGTAGTAGCTGAAGTGGCAAAAGAAATGGGTATACTGACTGTAGCAGTAGTTACTAAGCCTTTCCCATTTGAGGGTCCTAGAAGGATGAAAGCTGCTGAGTATGGTATAGATGAATTAACTCAACATGTTGACTCAATTATTACAGTACCAAATGAAAAGCTTTTAAGTGTTCTTGGCAAAGGAGCATCTCTTTTGGATGCATTTAATGCAGCAAATGATGTATTAGGAAATGCTGTTAAAGGTGTTTCTGAACTTATTACTAAGCCAGGTCTTATTAACGTTGACTTCGCTGATGTTAGAGCTGTGATGACTGATATGGGTCTAGCTATGATGGGTATGGGTGAAGCTAATGGTGAGAATAGAGCAAGAGAAGCTGCAGAGGCTGCTATTTCTAGCCCGTTATTAGAAGATATTAATCTTGATGGCGCAAAAGGTGTTATTGTAAACATAACGGCTGGCATGGATATGTCAATTGGTGAGTTTGAAGAAGTTGGTGAAGTAATTAGATCATTCATCTCAGATGAAGCTATTGTAATTGCTGGTACAGTTATCGATCCTGATATGACAGACTCTATGAAAGTGACAGTTGTAGTTACTGGTATTGAAAAAGTTGCTATGAAAAGAGGCTTTGGTGTAGAAAAGACAACTTCTAGTCAACCTCAAAGTTTCTCAAGCAAACCATCACCATCTTTCTCTAGGAATGATGATGTATCTAGCTCTTCTGCTAGTGCTCCAAAAACAGAATCTGAAGATGTTAATAAATCAGATATTCCAAGTTTCCTTAGAAGAAGATAATTTTTCTTTATAACTCTAGTAATTTAAATATATTGATATAGCCTTAAAATCTCAGTGATTCTATATCAATATGGTTTTTTGATATATATAATTTAATTTATCGATTACAGTAATTGTATTTTTGTAGTATATGATAATCTGCAAGGTTGCTACTGTCATTGCTATATTATGTTAGCTAAATTGAAGTGTTAAAATTTAATAATAGAGAGTAAATATGAAGCAAAAAACTATAACAAAAGAATTTTCGGTTACGGGTATTGGTTTGCATTCCGGTGTTGATGTTTCTATGGTTGTTAAACCTGCAAATGTCGATACTGGCATAGTATTTCGTAGAGCTGATCTTAGCCCTGTAGTTGATATCAAAGTAACTCCATCTAATATTAAAGAAGCTATAATGTGTACTTTATTAACAAAGGATGATGATCAGAGCTTATCGGTATCGACTATTGAACATTTAATGTCTGCATTTGCGATGTTTGAGGTTGATAACGTCCTTATTGAAGTAAATGCACCAGAGTTACCAGTGATGGATGGAAGCTCTTATGAGTTCACTCAGCTATTAAAAGAAGCTGGTATCGTTGAGCAAGAATCTAATCGTAAAGGTATAAAGATATTAAAGCCTGTTAGAGTTGAGCATGAAGATAAATTTGCAGAGGTTTTACCTAGTGATAATCTTAAGTATGAGTTTAAGATTGAGTGGGATCATCCTGTAATTGCTGCGACAAATGATCATATACTATTTGAGTATAACCTAGATGAGTATATTAAGATGGTTTCAAAGGCTAGAACTTTTGGCTTCTACGAGCAGCTTGCATACTTACACCAAAACAATCTTGCAAAAGGAGCCTCACTTGATAATGCTGTTGGTATTTCAAATGATGGTGTACTTAATGATGGTGGTTTGAGATATGCAGATGAATTTGTAAGACATAAGTTGCTAGATGCAATTGGCGACTTTTATGTTGGTGGTTATATACTAGGACATTTTAATTGCTTTAAATCTGGTCATACCCTTAATAATAAACTTTTACATGCTATTCTTGCTGATAAAGATGCGTGGGAATATATCTAACCCTTATAAGATTTTCTTATTATTATTATCAATAGTATATATTTAGTCTTATTGATTCATTTTTGTATAATTCCTGAATATTTATAAAAATAAGGAAATACAAAAATATGAAAAAAATAATAGTATTACTTTCTTTTGTTTGTGCGACTATAGCTTTCGCAGCAGGGGATGGCTTTTTAAGTGGAGATAAGCTTCCTAATGGTTTAGCAATATTGCCACCTCCTCCTGAAACACCTAATGAACCTGCATCAAAAGTACCTGTTCCAGTTTCAAACTTATTACCATCATTTGCAGAAGATCAGAACATATCAAATCAAATTTTTGTAGAGAGTCGTTTTTTTAATGCAAAAGAAATATCTAAAGAGAGATATAGTCAAGCTATTAATGATGCTAATACAGATCCAGATAATTTTATTAACATATTTATAGATGCTTTGCCTTTGGATTCAAATATTTCAGAAGAAAAGAAAGAGCAACTTAAGCAACTGTTAAAGAGTCATTCTGACTTTTTCCAAAAGGTTATTTATGATGGAAAAAACTCTACAACAGAGGCAAAAGACCATTATCAAAGACAGCGTCCATATGTTTATTACAGTAAGAATGTTTGTACTCATTCTGATCCTAGCACTGACCCTGATCCACACCATTCATATCCTTCAGCACATTCAACAAGGGGTATGGTTGTTGCGTATACGATAGCTGATCTTCTACCTAATTATAGAGAGCAAATTTTGACTAGAGGAATGGACTATGGAGATAGTAGAGTCATCTGCGGCGCTCATTGGAGAAGTGATGTGCAGGCTGGGAGAGTGATGGGTAATGTTGTATATAGTGCATTGAAACAAAATAGTGACTTTAAAGCTAATTTTGATGCAATAAAACAACAGGTTGATGCTTTGATATAACTTCTTTTAATCAGTTAAAATTATATCTTCATTTTTAATATCTATATTAAGGGCTTCCTTAACAAGTTTGACATTTTCATCATTATGAATTTTTTTAATAGCTCTTTGAGTTTTTATTTCAGCTGGAGACTTGCTATTAGAGTTAGCGTTAATGCTTGGTAGGTTTTTAATATCTAATCTAAAGCTTGGGTTATTCAAATATTGGCTAATAGCTGATTGAAGTTTAGCTAAACTTTGAGGGTCAAGCTCAAGAATTTTTTTTGCATCATCATTTAGCTGAATTTCATAAGATTCATCAGACTCATTAAGTAAGTGACTATTGTATGCCAATGTTTTAGTGAATCCTTTTAGCTTAATTCTTGTAAGTTGATTAAACCATTTCTTATCTAAAGATTCTTCTTGTACATTCTCCATATATGTTGGTTCAGAAGAGTTGTTTTTACTAGTTGGTATGCTATGCTGCCTTTGTGGCTGTGGCTGTGGCTGTGGCTGTGGCTGTGGCTGTGGCTGTGGCTGTGGCTGTGGCTGTGGCTGTGGCTGTGGCTGTGGCTGTGGCTGTGGCTGTGGCTGTGGCTGTGGCTGTGGCTGTGGCTGTGCGTGCAAAGCATTCTTTAGGGCTTTGATGTCATTTTTAGTCTCTGAAGAGATATTTGAGCCAGTTGTTAATAAATGGTTACTAGTTAAGTTTTTTTGGAAAGCTATTAGTCTAAGTACAGCCATTGTCACTCCAGTCTCAAAGCTAGGTGCAAGGGAGATATCCTTTTTGGCTGTGATAGTCAGTTGATATAAGAAGTGTGCTTGTTCTACTGATATTTTGCCAAGAACCTTATTGATGATATCAATATCAATATCATTTATGGCATCTAGCGACTGTGTAAAACTATAAATACAACAAGCAAACCATATCTCAGCGATTCTGTCTAATACAGCATCAGCATTACTTTCTGTAAGAGTTAAATTTTTTACAGCAGGTAATACCGCGCTTGGGTTATTTTCGATAATAGCTTCGATAATATTATAGACTTCTTCGCTGTCTATGATTCCAAGCATCTGTTTGATTTGTGCTTGCTTAAGCTCCCCACTACAAAAGCTTATGGCTTGATCAAGTAAACTTAGAGCATCTCTAAGGCTACCTTTTGCATGGTATGCGATATAGTCTAGTGATTGTTCATCAGAGCTTATATTTTCTTTATTAAGAACTACTTTTAGCTGATCCTTGATATCTGATTGTGAGATATGCTTCAGATGTAGTTGTATACAACGTGAAAGTATTGTGACGGGTATTTTATGATAATCTGTGGTTGCTAATATAAACTTGACATATTCAGGTGGCTCTTCTAATGTTTTTAGTAGAGCATTGAAGCTCTGTTTGGATAACATGTGAACTTCATCTATCAGATATACTTTATAGCGACCTTGAGACGGCATATATTGGATATTATCTAAAATCTCTTTTGTCTCTTCGACTCCTGTGCGCGATGCAGCGTCAATCTCAATCAAATCTATAAAACTATTATTATTGATTGCTAGACAGTTTTCGCACTTATTACATGGCTCTGCGGTGACGCCAGTTTTACAGTTTAGACATTTTGCTAGTAGTCTACCAAGAGTTGTCTTACCGACTCCTCGAGTACCTGTGAATAAGTAAGCATGATGGACTTTTTGTGTTTCTAGAGCATGTACTAGACTATTGAGTGCATGCTGTTGCCCTGCAACTTCTGAGAATGATTGTGGTCTATATTTACGAGCTAATGCTTGATATGACATCTGTAAATTTTTTTATTAGAAATCTTGTAATAAATGATAGCAGAGTTAGGCTAAAAGAATAAGAGAGTATTTAAATAACTTTCAATACTCTTTGTTTGTAAAATTCAGCACAAAAATATAAAATCTATACACAAATTCTAACCAATAAATATCTATAAAAATGGAATCTATAAATTATAAGATTGTATTAAAAGATCTAACGGCCCGTATTGAATCTTTACGGGACTATCTTTGACTATGATGTCAAAAAAGAAAAGCTAACAGAAGTTCTCATGGAGCTAGAAGATGGCTCTATTTGGGATAATCCAGAGTATGCACAAAACTTGGGCAGACAAAAAGTAGAGCTTGAGAATGTTGTGCACAGTTGTGAGCATATTTCAGAAACTCTAGAAACTTTGACAGAGCTACTTGAGCTTGCTGAAGAAGATGAATCTTTGATGCAAGAGATTGCTAAAGATACTCAAGATGTCACAGCTGAAATTGAAAAGCTAGAGTTTCGTAGAATGTTTTCTGGTCAGATGGATCCTAATAATGCCTTTTTGGATATTCAATCAGGTTCAGGTGGTACAGAAGCACAGGATTGGGCTGAAATGCTGATGCGTATGTATATGCGTTGGGCAGATAGTCATGGCTTCAAGGTAACCGTTGATGATGTATCAGATGGTGATGTTGCAGGTATCAAAGGATGTACGCTAAAAGTTGAGGGTGAATATGCTTATGGTTGGTTGAGAACTGAGACAGGTATTCACAGGCTAGTGAGAAAATCGCCATTTGACTCAAATAGCAAGCGTCATACATCTTTTGCATCAGTATTTATATCTCCGGAAGTTGATGATGATATTGATATAGAAATTAATCCAGCAGATCTGCGTGTTGACACATATAGAGCATCAGGAGCCGGTGGACAGCATGTCAACAAAACGGATTCTGCGGTGAGAATAACTCATATTCCTACAAATATTGTTGTACAAAGCCAAAGCGATAGGTCACAGCATAAAAACCGTGATAGTGCGATGAAACAACTAAAGTCAAAGTTATATGAAATGGAGCTACAAAAGCGTAATGCTGAGAAAAATGCTCTCGAAGATACAAAGGCTGATATTGGCTGGGGAAGTCAGATTCGTTCTTACGTTTTAGACCAGTCTCGAATCAAAGATTTAAGAACGGGTGTTGAGAATACAAATACACAAGCAGTTTTAGATGGTGATTTAGATAAGTTTATTGAGGCTAGCCTAAAAAGTGGGTTATAATAAATAGTTTGATAAATAAAGTTTCGCTACTTACTACATAGGTTGTAGCGAGCGACATGTTTTTTCATCGCAGAGATATATACAAAACCGTAGAGAATGTAATAAGGTTTAAAATGAGTAAATTAAAAGATTTAATAAAAAATTCGATTAAAGAGTATTTGGATGCTAATGATATTACAGTTAAAGACGCTGTAAGAGGTAAGCTTAGAGAGCAAGTTAGCAAATCTCTAGAAGGCATTAGTGAGATAAATGAAAGCGTAAAAGAGAAGGTATCTGTACTTGTTAAAAAACATGTAACAGATATGCAAGAAAGTTCGCAAATGGGGCTTAGGAAAGAAAAGCTTCAAACACTAGCAGATCAAAATAACGGTATCAGTCATCCAAATGGTTTTAGAAGAAATGTAGTTGCTCATGATTTACAGAATCAATATGCACATTACTCAAAACAAGAGCTAGAAGCGTTAGAAGATAAAAAAACTTATAATGTAACTGGTAGAGTGGTTTTGCGTCGTGTAATGGGTAAAGCTTCATTTATCACACTTCAAGATTATTCTGGTAGAATCCAAGTTTATTTGAAGAAGAGTGACTTACCAGAAGGTCAATATAACACATTCAAAAATCTATGTGACTTAGGTGATATAGTTGGTATCACAGGTACTATGTTTAAGACAAATACTGGTGAGCTTTCTGTTGAAGCAAGTCATTTTGAAATTCTAACAAAAGCAATTAGACCATTACCCGATAAATTCCATGGTTTAGCAGATCAAGAAATGAGATATCGTCAAAGATATGTTGATCTAATTACAAACGAAAAAGCTCGTGAAGTTTTTAAGGTTCGCTCAAAGGTTGTTAGCTTTATCCGTAATTATTTTGATAGTTTAAGCTTTATGGAAGTAGAGACTCCAATGATGCATGTTTTACAGGGTGGTGCGGCTGCAAAACCATTTAAAACCCATCATAATGCTTTAGATATGCCACTTTATCTAAGAATTGCTCCTGAGCTTTATCTAAAAAGGCTTGTTGTAGGTGGTTTTGAGCGTGTTTATGAGATAAATCGTAATTTCAGAAACGAAGGTGTTTCTTCTCGTCATAACCCGGAATTTACAATGCTAGAGTTCTATATGGCGTATGCTGATTATAATGATCTTATGGATCTAACAGAAGACATGTTGTCTAAACTTGTACAAGAGGTTATAGGTAGTGAAATACTTGAGTATGGTGAGTATAAGATTAACTTTGGTGGTAAGTATGAGCGTATTTCAATGGTTGATTCAATCGTCAAATATAATGATGATATTACCAAAGAAGATTTAGCAACATTTGAATCTGCAAAAGCACTTGCAGAGAAGCTGAAGATAAAAGTAGAAGCTTATCACGAGCTTGGTCACCTAATAAATGAAATATTTGAAGAAACTGTTGAGCATCAACTAATTCAACCAACATTTATCACAGATTATCCAGCTGTAGTTTCACCTTTAGCGCGTAGACAAGATGGTAATCCTGAGTTTACAGATAGATTTGAGTTCTTTGTTGGTGCGCGTGAGATTGCCAATGGCTTCTCCGAGCTAAATGATGCAGAAGATCAGGCGGAACGTTTCAGAAAGCAGGTTGAAGCAGCAGCATCTGGTGATGATGAAGCAATGCCTTATGACAAAGATTATATTCGAGCATTAGAATACGGTATGCCTCCTACAGCTGGTCAAGGTATAGGTATTGATAGATTAGTAATGTATCTAACGAATTCGCAATCTATCAGAGATGTAATATTGTTCCCACATATGAAGCCTGAGTAAAAAGAGTCGAAAAAAAGCTTATTAAAATCTTTATTTGAAAATATCTACAATCCAGATATCGATCCCGAAAATTTTATTCAAAAATTTGTACGTTTAGATTATAAACAAGTTGTTGATGGCCATGCGATTGATTACGAGGGCTTTATTGAGTACATCAAAAAACAACGTGAAGTTGTTGAAAGTGTTAGATTTGAGTTTGTTCATCTAGTAGAAGAGGGTGATATGGTAGCCTCTTTGCATAGAGTATATGCTAATATCAAGCTGGATAATCGTAAACTAATAGCTGAAGTTCATGCTTTCTTTAAATTTGATGAAAATATGTTAGTTTCTTGTGATGAGCGTACTAGAATTATCCAAGGCAAGCCTGAGGATGAAGATCTCGGGCGTAGAAAATAATATTTAGGACAGTAAAGTTACTAGTGATCATCATCATAGCTAGCTTTGTGAGATTTACCTTCTATAAATGAAGTAAATGCGATTAGTAGTGCAGATATTACAAATACTAAGTGGATAGCTGCTGACCATGCTAAATCTCTATCAGATGAATGAGATACTTCTAGAAACTTCTTCAAAAGAGATATTGAAGAAATACCTATAATAGAGCCTGCAATCTTTAATTTAACTGCATTTGGAGATAGCTTTTTAATCCAAACAGGTTGACCACCACCTTTTTTATCAAGGTTCATTTTACTTACGAAGTTTTCATAGCCACTTATTACTACAATTACTACAAGATTTGCTACTAGTACAACGTCACATAGTGTCAGAGCTAGTATAATAAGTTGATCTTCATCAATGGTACTATAAGCAGTAAATAAATGGTGAAGTTCATGATATATTTCGTAGATAAAGCCAAATAGAACTAGTGATAAAAGCAAATAGATTGGTGCTTGAAGCCAGCGAATTCCAAATATGAACATTTCTATTACTGATAGTATTTTATTAATGAATTTACTCATGAATCAAATCCTTATTTGTAGATTTTAAATTAACTAATCCGTAGTAAAGATATATGAGTTAAAAAATAAAAGCAACCAGCTATTATCAGATAATTTGATAAGATATAAGTAAAGATGATAGTTAAGTATAAGAGTTTACCTGTTTCTATGATGAAACTTTTTCTAATAATCTTACAATATGACTGTAGCTATTAGCTCTAGCATCATCAAGAGGAGTTTTGCCCCATCTGTCTTTAATAGTGGGATTTGCTCCTTTGCGGATGAGGTACTTGACAACATCTTCATGACCTTCAGCAGCAGCCAAGTGAAGAGCTGTTCTTTTATCATAATCTCCTTTGCTAATATCAACTCCTAATGCGACTGCTCTTTTTATTTCTGAAAGATCTCCATTACTAGCAGCCCAGATTAGTTCAAGAGTTAGGTTTGACTCTATAGTTACTCTACTCTCAATAGGATTAATTTTGTCACAATGAGTGATATGGTCATAGTTGTGAAAACTAAATTTTTCTACTAATCTTTTGCTAAACTCTACACCCCTAACAGAGTTGTGATTATTGTCCAAGCGCGGGGAAAATATTGCAAAACCACCAACATTTGGTATGGCTATAACTAATGCACCTGATACGCCTGATTTTGCTGGCAGTCCAACAGAAAATGCGTATTCACCTGAGAAGTCATACATTCCACAAGAGTACATCATAGATAAACAGTTACGAACTGTTGTCGGAGAAAAGATCTTTTTGTGAGTAAAAGGACATATACCACCATTAGCAATTGATCCCATGATTTTAGCCATTTTTTTTGCATTGATCTGAATCGAGCATGTTTGAAAGTAGAAATCTAATGATGTATGAATATTAGTACCTTCTGGAAATGCTCCAACCTCTTTCATAAAGTGAGCTAGGGCATAGTTCCTATCGGCAGTTTCTTTTTCAGAATGATATACCGCATTATCAAAACCAATAGATTCACCACCTGCTAAATTTTTCCAAACATTTGTTATGTATTCAAATCTATCTGCTAAATTCCATTCGGGTTTAATCAGTGAGCAGGTCATAATTGCGCCGGAGTTTATCATTGGGTTATGAGGTAAATCATACTTATTTAATGCGATTGCGTTAAACGTAATACCACTTGGTTCCCTGCCTACATGTTTGTGAACCTTATCCTCGCCATTTTCTTCTGTTGCAATACAGTATGTAATAGCTTTTGCAGTGGATTGTACACAATATGGGTGTAAGAAATCGCCCAAAGTAATCATTTGGCCATCAACACTACAAAAGGCAACTGCAAAAAGCTCAGAATCTACTCGCGCTAATTGGGGGATGTAGTCTGCATTTTTGCCAGACACATTCTTTTTGGTTTCTTCATAGATTTCTTTAATCTCTTTTTGGAAATCCTTAAAGTTAGGTATCATAAAGCCTTTATTGACAGATTTTTCAATGATACTACTACTACTCTCTAAGGTCATTTCCTTGAATTTGTTAAAGTCAATCTTATCTATGACCGTTAACCCATCTAGTTCAGCTCTCAGCTTTTTGGTGCGTGGATCATCACTAGCTATACCAGCATCATCTAAAATGGCTAATACATCAGTTTTTGTCAAAAAACCATCTTTATCACTAATAGCATTAAAGATATTTGCATAGTAGTTTTCATTAGTAGCTCTAGCTCTAATCATTTTTGTTTTCATTTAGATATGTTTTAAAGATTGTATGGATTTTATTTTACATAAAAAAAGAGAGATTTAATATATAGAAACGCTTAGGCTAGTTAATAGCAGCGTTTGCTAAAGCCATAGCAACTACATATGGATCAGAGTTCGCACCAGGCCTTCTATCTTCAAGGTAGCCATAACCCTTAAGAGCAACAGGTCTAGGGATTCTAATAGAACAGCCTCTGTCAGCATCTCCGACACTAAAAGTACTCATATCAGATGTTTCTAATTCGCCTGTTAACCTTTCGTGAAGATTATGTCCATAGTTTAGTATGTCTATTTTATGATTTTTTTCTAATGAAGCGCATATTTTCTTAATCGCTTCTCTACCTGTTTCTGGATCTCTTGTTTTACTTGTAGAGAAATTTGTATGAAGACCTGCACCATTCCAGTCACCTTTGATAGGCTTATTATCAAATGAAATATCTATACCATACTCTTCACCAAGTCTTTCTAAAAGCCATCTTGCTAAATGTGTATGATCAGATATGTTCAGTATTCCGGCATCTTCGCCTTCGACACCTCTGTAACCAATTTGGAACTCCCACTGTCCAGGCATAACTTCAGCATTGATACCATAAAATAGTATTCCGGCGTCTAAACAAGCTTGCATATGAGCCTCTACTAGATCACGACCATAGGCTTTGCTATTACCAGCGCTACAGTAATACGGTCCCTGAGGTCCAGGGAAACCATTAGCAGGCCAACCTAATGGACGACCATTCTTGAACATTGTATACTCTTGCTCAAAACCTGCCCACATATCTTGACAGTCTGTACTAGCTAGTAAATTTCTTAGCTTAGCTCTATTATTAGTGGCATGTGGAGTCTCTCCATCTGGATTATAGACTTCGCACATAACAAGGTATCCACATTCTCTCAGTGGATCGATTACAAAGTTAACGGGCTTTAAAATACAGTCCGAATTATCACCAGTAGCTTGATTTGTAGAGGAGCCATCAAAACTCCACTCAGGGAAATCGTCAGCTGTCTCAAAATCTTTAAATGGTAAAACTCTTCCTTTAGACCTAAGACCAGGTACAGGATCTGAACCATCAATCCATATATATTCAGCGGTCACTACTTTCATATCTTTAACATATTCCTTAACATTGATTGATTAATCCTGATTAATAATATCAACTGTCTAAAAAAAGTAAATAATACTTATAGCTTAACAATAAAAAAACTCAAAACTGAACTAGAAAGTTTCAAAAATTATTTCATTGAGTTTAAGTCGGATATTACCTTTTTTTGCGCCTTTGATGTATAGGTCAACTTCTAGGCATTTTTCAAAACCTGTAGATATTTTGTCGATACTAACTCTATTAGCTAAACTGATGTAGAATTTCTGCTTTGAGGGCCAAATATTATTATCCTTGAATATCTTTTGATGATATGTCGGTTGAGTGTTTTTAAGTTGAGAGATTATTCTAAGCTCTCTTTTGATAGCCCATAGTATTAAGGGAGGTTTATCATTTTCAGCTAAAATGCTATTTAGAATTTTTAGGGCTTTAGTTTTTTGTTGGGATAAAATGGCCTCAGATAAATCAAATATATCGAAACTAGCATGTTCATGTATAAATGGGCGAATTGTATTTTCATCAAAGTTTTGGACTTCTTGACGAGACAATAGTTTGATGATTTGTTTAGAGGCAATGAGATTACCTTCTGTTTTTTGGACTAGTAGTTGAATAGCACTTTTTGTAAGAGTTAGCCCCAGTTGTTTAGCTTCATAGTCTATTATGTTTATAGCATTATCTATGTTGGGTTGAAAAATACGTATGTGTACAGCTCGATGCTCCAAGCTCTGGAACCATTTAGCTGAGATATTTTGTTTTTTCATGCCATTGAAAACCAATAGATAAATATTATCATCTTCATTTGATAGTTTATCAACTAAAGCCTGTTGGAGCTTTTTTTGAGGAGGTTTATCAAAGCTAAATTGAATAAGCCTATCCATAGCAAACAAGCTTAAACTATCAACTTCACCATACAAGACATCTAAGTTTTGCTCATTTAAATCATGATATGAAATTTCATAACTCTTTGCTTTAAACTGATCTGTTATTTTTTCTATAATATTATGCTTTTGTAAAGGTTCATCACCTGTGATTATGAAAAGCTTATATTCTGTTAAATCGTTTTTTTTGAGTAGATCAAAATAACTTAGTTGCATAATATTAAAAAAGTTTAATTATAGTTAAATATCATGGTTAGTTTACTATACTGGGTAATGGATAAAAAATTAAAAGTGAATAATATGAGAAAAATGTTATCAATAGCTGTGGTTTTGCTTGCAGTGTTATTAACTGGCTGTGTAACAAAACCTGATAATATTAAGCCTGTGGAGAACTTTCAGGCAGATAAATATTTAGGTAAATGGTATGAGATAGCTAGATTTGATAATAATTTTGAAAAGGGCATGACAGAAGTATACGCTGAGTATAGCTTAAACCCAGATGGTTCGATAAAAGTGGTAAATAGTGGAGTTACACCGTCAACTGGTAAGAGAAGTTATGTAACAGGTATCGCTGAATTTGTAGATGAAGATGATAAGGGATATCTCAAAGTATCTTTCTTTAGGCCATTTTATGGAGCTTATGTAGTATTCAAGCTTGACGATGACTATAAGTATGCCTACGTTGCAGGTGCTAATAAGAATTATTTATGGCTATTATCAAGAACTAAAACTGTGCCACAAAGTGTCAAAAATGATTTCGTTAAAAAAGCTAAGGCACTAGGTTTTGATACTAATAATTTAGTGTGGGTGAAACAGTAGTTGTTTCTTAGAAAAATAGTCTTGTAATCTTTTATTTCTTCATTTTTAATCACCGCCAAAAAAGCTAGAATATAATTACGTGTATCCAAGTTATTTGAAAATGAGAAATTTAGCAAATTTTGATAAATTTGATTTTGGTTGGTTAGTTGTCAGTATTGGTATGGCAGTAGGTGCCGGTATTGTATTGGTGCCTGTGAGTGTTGGGGTTGTAGGTTTTGTAGTTTTTGTTGTCTCAATACTAATAGCTTACCCTGGTATTTATCTATTTCAAAAGCTATACATAGAGACTTTGTTTGCTACAAAGCAACCAAAAACATATAAGGACACTGTAGCTGAATTACTAGGTAGTAAATGGGCAATTTTTTTAGGAGCTGTATATTTATTGATGATGTTAACATGGACTATTATATATGCTGAAGTTGTTGCAAAATCATTAGCAGCATATTTGTATATGTTTGATATTAGTTCAAACCCGCATCTGGAACAAAATGCACTATATAGTGCTTTACTGATGATTGTACTGATATTCACTGGAATGAAAAGTCAGAAACTATTTGTACGAGTATCAACTTTTTTGGTGTTTATATTAATTGTAGCGATTATCTTGGTGTCTATATCTTTGATTCCACTGTGGTCACTTAAGAATGTTGTCGAAATGCCAACAGATACTGGCGAGTTCGTTGCTAAGAGTATTATTATGTTACCATTTTCTTTGACATCGATATTATTTATTCAATCTCTAAGCCCTATGGTAATTGGCTATCGCAAGTATTATGGTAATAAAGATAAGGATTTTGTTTTATCTAAAACTTTAAAAACCATGACTTTAGCATTTGTGATCTTGGTTATTATTATTGGTTTTTATGTTTTATCATTTTCGCTAGTTATTCCTAGAGCTGATGCATTAGAGGCAACACAAAATAATCAATCAGCATTTATACTTTTAGAGAAACAGCACATATCAAATATGCTGATATATACATGTGGAATTATTATTAGCTTATGTGCTATTTTGACATCTTTTTTGAGTGTGTTAGCAGGTATGGAGGAATCCCTAAAAGGCTTGCTGCGAAATAGTGCTATCAAATTAGGGCTAAAAGAGGACTCAAAGGGTATTTTTAGTCTAAATACGCTTGTGATAGGAATAATTTTTTTAATGACATGGCTTTCAATAGTTTTTGATGCTCCTGTATATAAATTGGTACCTTTATCTGGTCCTGTCTTTGGTATATTGGGTTGCTTAGTGCCAGCATATATTGTTTTTAAAACACAGAGTCTTGAGAAATGTCGAACTAAAAGTATCTATTTTGTTATTTTTGTTGGAATAATATTAGTGATATCGCCATTGTTGACATCGGCATTATCTTAAAATTAGTGACTATATAATTAGAAGATGTAAATCGATAGATATAAATAGGATAAAGAATTAATGTCTAAAATGTCTCATTCCTGTAAAGACCATAGTGATGCCTGCTTTGTTAGCAGCGTCAATAACTTCTTGGTCATTCTTTGAGCCACCTGGTTGGATTACAGCAGTTGCACCAGCTTTGATACACTCTTCTAAACCATCAGCAAATGGGAAAAAGGCATCTGAAGCTACAGCAGAACCTTTAGCACCTTCATGAGCTTGTGCTTTTTCTGCTCCAATTCTAGCAGAGTCAACACGAGACATTTGCCCAGCGCCGATACCGACTGTTTGAGTATCTCTAGCATAAACAATAGCGTTAGATTTGACATATTTAACAGCTTTCCATGCAAACATAAGATCAGCCCATTCTTGCTCAGTTGGCGCTCTATCTGTAACTACTTTGCAGTCTGCTATATCGACACCGCCATTATCATAAGATTGAGATAGTATACCGCCATGAATGTTTTTGCTAATCATGCGCGATGATTTTGTATCAAAAGCTTTGCCTGTCTCTAGTACTCTAAGGTTCTTTTTAGCAGCTAAGATTTCAAGAGCTTCTTGAGTGTAGCTTGGGGCAATTATTACTTCTAGGAACATTTTGCCTAGAGCTTCTGCAAATTCTTTGTCAACCTCGCAGTTAAAAGCAACAATGCCACCAAATGCGGAAACTGGATCACAAGCTAGGGCTTTTGTCCAAGCTTCATAAGCATTTTTACCAGATGCGATACCACAAGGATTTGCATGTTTGATAATCGCACATGAGGGTTCTGAGTATTCACAAACCATTTCAAATGCACCATCAGCATCGTTTAGGTTGTTGTATGATAGTTCTTTACCTTGTAGTTGCTTAGCATTTGTAATGCTTATACAGTCAGTATCAGTAGAGTATAAGGCTGCTTTTTGATGAGGATTTTCACCATATCTTAGTACTTGCTTTAGAGTTCCTACTGAAAATAATTTTTCTGGGTACTCTTCATCAAGTTCCTTGCTAAACCAATTTGCAATATGGCTATCATACTCAGCAGTATGGGCAAATGCTTCTTTGGCAAATTTACGACGAGTAGCTGGAGTCGTTTGACCGCCATTATCTGCCATTTCCTTTGCAACTATTTCATATTGGTTAGGGTTGGTTACGATAGTTGTGTGCTTATGGTTTTTTGCGCATGAACGTACCATTGATGGCCCACCTATATCGATATTTTCGATACAAGTGTCAAAGTCAGCGCCTGATTTAACAGTATTAACAAAAGGGTATAAGTTAACTACAACCATGTCTATTGCACCGATATGATTATCTGTCATAGCTTGTAGATGCTCTGAGTTATCTCTATCTGCTAAGATGCCACCATGAATTAGTGGGTGAAGAGTTTTTACGCGACCATTCATGATTTCTGGGAATTGGGTGTGATCAGATACATCTTTTACATTTAGCCCAGCTTCTTTAAGGGTTTTTGATGTTCCACCTGTTGAAAGTATTTCGACATTATGTTTTCTTAACTCTTTGGCAAATTCAACAATACCCGTTTTATCAGATACAGATATTAGAACCCTTTTTATTTTTGACATGATTTTTCCTTGTTATTGGCGTGTTAAAGCTTAAAATTAAAATCTTATTATAACAATTTTAATCACAAAATCTCAGTCAAAACGCTTTTGTTTATCAGATATTTTACTAGTAAAATACTCACTAATATATTAGTATATTTAGTATCAAAACTTTAATCTTTAGATATTCAATTTAATATGTCAAATATTGTAATCGTTGGTGCACAGTGGGGCGATGAAGGCAAAGGTAAGATTGCCGATACATTAGCCGAAAAATCAGATCTAGTTGTTCGCTATCAAGGTGGTAATAATGCTGGACATACTCTGGTCGTAAATGGTAAAAAAACATTCCTTCATTTAATTCCTTCAGGTGTTTTGCATAAGCACACAAAATGTGTAATAGGTCATGGTGTAGTTGTTGATCCAATAGCTCTAGATGCAGAAATTACACGTTTACAAGATACAGGTATTGAGATATCTGCAGATAATCTATTTGTCTCAGAATCCTGTACGGTTATTACTTCATATCACAAGCTTTTAGATGCTGTTAGAGAAAGTAGTACTACTGAGAAAATAGGCACAACTGGTAAAGGTATTGGACCTGCGTATGAGGACAAAGTATCACGTAAAGGTATCAAATTTAAACATTTATTTGACAAAGATGTTTTAAGATCAAGATTAGCACTTTCATTGTCAGAGAAAGAGACGTTATTTAGAGATCTTTATAAAGTTGAGTATCCGTCTTTAGAAGAAGAGTTTGAGAGATTGTATACATTAGGTCAAAAGCTTCAACAGTATTCAGCTGATACTTTCTCAATAATTGATCAAGCGATTGCTGCAGGTAAAAATGTTGTATATGAAGGTGCACAAGGAGTACTTTTAGATATTGATTATGGTACATACCCATTTGTAACATCTTCAAGCACATCTGTAGCTGGTGTGTATTCAGGTGCAACAACTGCAGGACATAGTCTTGATCATGTAATAGGTATCACAAAAGCTTATACTACTAGAGTTGGTGAGGGTCCTTTCCCTACTGAGTTATTTGATGATGTGGGTAGCTTTATTCAGAAGAAAGGCGGTGAGATAGGTGTAACTACGGGCAGAACACGTAGATGCGGTTGGCTAGACTTACCATTACTTAAATACTCGGCTAAATGCTCAAATCTTACATCTATAGCTTTGACAAAAGTAGATGTGCTTTCAGACTTAGACACTCTAAAAATATGTATAGGTTATAAGTATGAAGGCAAAGAAATATTCTGTGCTTATCCAGGCATAGATCTATACAAGGTCGAGCCTATATTGGTAGATATGGAACCGTTCTCTCTTGATGAAGTTGTGACGAAAGAAAATATGCCAACTGCTCTTAAAACATATTTAAGAACTATAGAAAATCATATTGGTATTCCAATATCCTCATTGGCTTATGGCCCATCTAGAGAACAGATTTTATTCTTTGAAGATTATTTCAAAAAAGGTTAATTATGAGTTTTGCTAAAGATAATACAGAAGTATATATAAGTGCTGAGCAGCTAGAAACAGAGATTACAAAGCTGGCTAATAAAATAAATAAAGATTATGCAGGTCAAGAGATTGTATTGATTTGTGTACTAAAAGGCTCATTTATGTTTTTTGCAGATCTAACTAGGAAGCTAGAAGTTGATCTAAGAACTCACTTTGTGACGGCTTCGTCTTATGGTTCTGGTACAGTTAGTTCGGGTAAGGTAATCTCTACTATTGGTTCTTTGAAAAAAGAGTATATCCAAGGTAAAAATGTAATTATAGTCGAAGATATCGTGGATACTGGACATACTTACCATAAGCTTATGGATGGTATAACTGAGCTAGAACCAAAGAGCTTGAAATTTGCGACTTTACTATTCAAACCAGCTAGGCTAGAAAGAGAAGTAAACCTAGACTATATATGCTTTGAAATTGAGGATAAGTTTATAGTTGGTTATGGTTTAGATTATAATGATAGATATCGCCAGTTGCCATATATTGGTATCATGAAAGATACTAAGTAAGAGGATGACATTATTTCTTGAACACTAAAAACTTTATCGGAAGATTAATGTTAGTTACTATATTCATGTTTTTTGTGATGATGGTGACAGCTAGTTACAAGTGTTGTCATAATTATCAGCATAATAGGGATTAATAGTAGCTTTTTCATATGTATTCTCCTCTTAATTCTTGATAAGCACATAATGTATAATCTTTAATTAAAATTAATTTTAAAGACCATATAATGATAATAGTTAATTATCTATAGATATACAAGTTATTTACTATTAAGATGATTTTTTCAAGATTTTGAATTGTAGTTAGAATTTGCTTAGATGATTATTTAAAAATACCCACTAACAAAAGTTTCTCTCAAGAAATCTTCAGCAAGCTTCCAGGCTCTTTTATTTGATAGTTTGTTAAATACTGTACCAAACTCCAGATCATTAGCATTAGGGTTTGTAAAGGCATGATACGTATTACCAAAAGTATGTAATTGCCATTCAGCCTTGCGCATATCCATCTCTTGCTGGAATTTATTGACCTGCTCTGGTGATACCATAGGGTCATTATAGCCGTGTAGTACTAATATCTTTGTATCTATGTTTTGTTCTTTGACGATGTTGGATTCTAGTAATCCATGGAAACTAACAGCTGCTTTTAACTCAAAGTTCGATCTAGCCATATCTAGGACACATCGACCACCAAAGCAGAAACCTATTGCAGAAATACTTGATTTATCAACACGAGGCATTTTTCTAACAACATTAAATGCTGATCTCAGCCTAGTCATCAGTGCATATTTATCCTCTAATAGATTATTCATAAGAGCAGAATTTTCTTCTTTAGAGCTACCTACTTTGCCCTCACCATAGATATCTATAGCAAATCCTAGGTAGCCTCTTTTAGCCATCGCTATAGCTTTCTCACAAGCAAAGTTGTCTCTACCTGCCCATGTTGGAGCAACTAATACTGCGGGTAAGTGCGCACCTCTATCAGGGTATGCACAGAAACCTTTCAATAAAACACCGTCTCCACGATACTCAACTTCTTTTGTTATTATCATCTTTTATATTAAATCTACTAAAACTAGCATAATTATAATGGTAAATAAGGCATCGGTATAGTCACAATTTGACAGTTTAGCAAAAATTAATAGAATTTGTTTTTTATGATACTTATCAGATACAAAATACAGATAATAGTAGTAATGAAAAAACTAATAGGAACATCGATATAATAAGCTGCAATAATTCCAGACCAAACCGTCAAGATGGATATCGCTGTACTAAGAACTATAGGTTTATAAAATCCATCAACCCATTGAGTAGCAATCGCAGCAGGACCTATAAGTAGTGAGAATACTAACAATATACCAACAATCTGGCAAGCCATAGATACAGTGATTGCTATGCATATAAATAATAGTATAGACAAAAATTTATTTGAGATTCTCTTTGATTCTGCAAATACGGGGTCAATAGATGATATGAATAACGGTCTAGCAATCGCAGCTAGAAGAGCTATGGTGAATATAGCTAAGGCAAGCAATATATAAATCTGCTCTAAAGTTACAGTCAGAATATTACCGACAAGTATAGACATTACAGAACCTGAGTAGCCACTTTGATATAAAAATAGGAAATATGTACCAAGCCCTAAAAAGAAAGTTAGAACTATACCTATTGCAATATCGTTCTTTTTGATTTTATCGCCAAAAGCACCCATGAGAAGACCTGCAATTAGATTTATAGCAAGCTGTCCAGTCATGGCAGATAAGTTTAGAAGAACAGCTCCGGACGCTCCTGTAAGGCTAATATGCCCTAGTGCATGAGATGCAAATGATAATCTTCTAATAATTACAAAAAAACTAATAATCCCGCAAATAAGAGCAATTATAGTACCCGCTATAAAAGCATAAATCATAAAAGTATAGTTAAACACAGATATCCTCCTGTAGACATGGTAACTCATTGCAGTAATGGCATTGTCCGTCTTTAAAATGAATAAATGCATCTAATTGAGAGCTAATCTCTTTCATGTCATGAGAGATTAGTAGTAGTGTGATATTTTCTTGTTTATGAATTGCTCTCAAACAACTTAGGAATCTTTGCTTTGCATCTGGATCAAGATCAGATAAAGGCTCATCTAATAGTAATACTTTTGGGTTGTTTATAAGTGCTTGAACTAAATATATACGTTTTTTTTGACCACCAGAAAGATTTTTAAATGGCTTGTGAATATAATCTTGAGTTTGTGTCAAGGTAATCAAGTAGTCTAGTTTTTCTCTGAAATTTTTATTAAATAGAGGTAGCCCCCATGAACTAGGCTTGTAGCTATATTTTACGAGTGTGTAACCCGATGTTTTTTCTTCAAAGTTTATTTCTCTCTCTTGTGGTATGTAGCTTATAGTATTGATATCAACTTTCTTTTCATTAATAGTTATAGACCCTGAGAAGCTTGGTATCTTGCCTAATAGTGTTTTAAAAAAGGTTGATTTACCAACACCGTTTTTACCTACTATACCTACCCAAGCATTTGAGGGAATCTCGAGATTAAGAGGTTGTGTGATTGGTTTATCGTAGCCAATCACTAAGTTTGAACATCTTATCATTTTATTGGTTTGCTTTATCTAGAGCTTCAGCAGTTTTTTGCAGTGTTTTTACCATCCATGTAATAGCATCTTCATTTGTAGGCATTGTTTCTGTAATACCAACTACTGGTATATCGTTTTCTTCTGCTAGTTCTAACATTTTATTAGTGACATTATCAGTAACTTGCTTATTATAGAAAAGAACTTTAACTTCTTTATTTAAGAATAAGTTTTGATAATCAACCATCATAGTAGGACTCGGTTCAGATTCATTCATTATTACCCACTGGAATGCCAAACCCTTCATGTCTAAGTTTAAAGCATCTGACATATAGCCAAACAGAGGCTCTGTGGCTGTTACAGGTGTGTCTGCACTAGACTTCTTAATTTGACCAACTAGGTTATATACTTGCTGGTACTTATGATTAAAATTAACTAGGTTTTTTTCAAATAAGTTACTATCAATACTATCTTCTTCAGAGAATGTTTCCTTTAGTTTTTTTGCTAGAGCAGGGAATGTATCAGGATCATACCAAAGGTGTGGATTAATACCAAATTTTGGAGTCTCTGGATAGTTTATGAGGTCCTGTACCTTAATGATTTTGGCATGTTTATTGCTTTGAATAATAGGTGTGATCCAAGAGTCGTAATCAGCACCGTTGTAAATAATTACATCAGCTGATGCTAAGAGTTTAGCGTTCTTAACTGATGATATAAAAGTATGCGGATCGCCATCAGCATTATTTATGATATTAGTAACTTTGACATTACTACCGCCTATAAGCTGAGCTATACTTCCATATTGGTTTTCAGCTGCAACGACAGTTATATCGTGAGATCCTTTAGTAGTTTGGGGTTTAGTGGAATCTTTTGTTAGAAAGTTGACTGCTACAAAAGCTATAATGACTATCGCTACAGCTATAGCAATTACTAATTTTTTCATATCTTAATGTAAGTTCAAAATTTTATAACAAATAATAGATTAAAAAAAAGTTAGAGTAAAGCAGTATATATTTTAGTTCTCTGTACACGATAATTTTTTCATATTTTAAGTTCCTTAGTAGTTTTATTGAATATTTTGAGACACAAGGAGAAATCATTGCTATAAAATCCAATTTTTTGAATAGCATTTACAATCATGTCTAG